>JARBAW010000105.1 GCA_029237505.1 Nitrososphaerales archaeon | reverse complement strand
ACGTGTAGAAAAGATGACGCCAGTTTACATCATAGGCTTCATACTTTGTTGGGTTGCGACAGCTGGTGGTGTTTATGTTGGTGTAACTGTTTACCCATGGGCATATCCGTTACCAAGTGGACTTTATGCTCTATCAGTATTGACAGTCATTGAAGCACTAGGATTCTTCTTCATAATGAAAATCACTAGAGAAAGACTGGGTCACACCTAAAATCTATTTTTTATTATTACTTATTTTTTTGATAATTTTCTAACCTGTTAGCAATTTAGGGATCATTAGAAACTCTAATTCATTCTTTGATTTATTTTACAAAGCTAATTTTTAAAAATAATTTCCCAAATGTATCAAATTTTAGCAAGAGATTAATTAAGAATATCAAAATAAAATTTTATATAGAACCTTTAGGAGACATTTGGTAATGGTCTGGCTTAGACGCACTACACACTATCTATTCATAGTTGTAGTTGCTGTAAATAGTACATTATTGACAATCAACGCAGGAGACTACATATTCTATACAGATTGGGCATGGACATCATTTGTTGTATTCTCAGTATCCCAATCAACAATGCTTGTAGTTGGAGCAATCTATTACATGCTATTCACCGGTGTACCAGGGACTGCAACATATTATGCAACAATCATGACTATCTATACATGGGTAGCCAAAGGAGCCTGGTTTGCATTAGGATATCCATATGACTTCATCGTAACTCCAGTTTGGATACCGTCGGCAATGCTATTAGATCTGACATATTGGGCAACAAGAAGGAACAAACACGCTGCCATTATAATCGGCGGAACGTTGGTAGGACTTTCATTGCCAATATTCAACATGATAAATCTATTGCTGGTCAGAGATCCTCTAGAGATGGCATTCAAGTATCCTCGTCCAACATTGCCTCCATATATGACGCCAATTGAACCTCAGGTCGGTAAGTTCTACAATAGTCCCGTGGCGCTAGGATCCGGGGCGGGAGCTGTACTGAGCGTTCCAATCGCAGCATTGGGCGCAAAGCTGAATACTTGGACATACAGATGGATGGCCGCCTGGAGTAAGTGGGATTAAACCCATCCTCTCATTTTTATTTTCTTTTATTTAGAATTCATAATTTTAAATCAATATTAGTCAAGTACTTTTTGATTATATAACCAAAAACATTCTAACAATATTAGTTCTAAATGCAAAGTATAAGTTCTAGCTAGCTTATTTTCATATTACAAGAATGTCTGCAAATAACAATTCTGTCGAGGATGGTACTACTTGTGATATTTGCGGCATTCCAATAGATGCATGCACATGTTCTTGTCCTTATTGTGGGGAACGCGATTCATGCGAATGCTGTTTGTATGATGCAGCTACGGGCGGCGGATAATTGCTGGTTCCATATTTTATATATCTATTATTTGATTAATACTTTGGAGAAGAAAGTAATTCATTGTCTTTTTCGACTAGTGTGAATTCCATATCTTGGTTGATTGGCGGACCCCAAGGAAGTGGGGTAGATTCGTCTGCAAATATTTTTGCTAAAACCTGCGCAAAGGAAGGCTTTCATATTTATGGTAAGAGGGAGTTTTATTCCAACATTAAGGGTGAACATAGCTATTTTACAATAAGAATTTCAGACAAGCCCGTTAGTTCACATGTGGAGGACATCAATGTGCTTGTATCATTTGACGCCGAGACCGTTTTCAGACATGCAGACAAAGTATCTAAAGGCGGCTTAATAATCTATGATTCGTCTCTTGCTGAAACGGTGTTAGAGGAAGTACCTACAATTGACTTTGAAGCTAGTAGCAGAATTCGCAAATTATTGCAGGATTCTGGACAATCGATTAATTTGAACGGAATGCTTGAGTTTGCAAAGTCGAGAGGTTGCATGGTCTATGGACTACCATATTTTGAAATGCTGGAAACGGTAGCACAAAAAATGAATGATCCTAAACTTAGTAAGATCTCTAGAGTAGTCAATGTTATGGCGATAGCCGCATCTATTTCCTTGCTTGGTATCAAAAAAGATATGTTGATTAGCGCGATTCAAGAAGTTTTTGGATCAAAGCCTAAACTACTTGCTAGTAACATAGAGGCTGCGGAGTATGCGTATTCCTACATAGGCAATAAATACGATACTAAGAGCAATATATACAAAATAACCCCCAAAGATGCCCTAAAGGATCATCTGTTGCTATCAGGAAGTCAGGCTGCAGCAATTGGAAAACTACTGGCCGGTTGTAGATTTCAAACTTATTATCCAATTACACCAGCAAGTGACGAAAGTGAATTCTTAGAATCAAATCAGATCGTAGATCAGGTTGATGGCAAGCGTGGTTCTATTGTGGTTGTACAGACAGAGGATGAAATTGCTGCTATAACCATGGCAATTGGTGCTTCACTGACAGGGGTTAGAACAGCCACGGCTACATCAGGTCCTGGTTTTTCGCTCATGGCGGAGGCGCTTGGTTGGGCTGGTATGAATGAAGTTCCGTTGGTAGTTACAATGTATCAAAGAGCAGGACCTTCAACAGGTTTGCCAACCCGACACGAGCAAAGTGACCTCTTGTTTGCCATTAACGCCGGACATGGTGAGTTTCCAAAAATAGTATTAGCCTCTGGGGATATTGAGGAGTCTTTTTACGATGCTATAAAGGCCTTTAATTTTGCAGAAACCTTCCAACTACCTGTAATTCACTTACTTGACAAGGCAATTAGTAGCAGTATCCAGACATGCAAAAGATTTGGCAATAATCTCAATATCGAAAGGGGAGAATTCAAAAATATCATCGACAAGAATGAAAGCGAAGGCGCGGCCGGCCATTTTCAAAGATTCAAACTCGACGATTCGCCAGTTTCTACGAGAGTACCCATTGGAACAGAAAACGCGATCTTCTGGAATACTGGTGATGAACACACAGAAGAGGGTCATATATCAGAAGATCCTGAAAATAGGAACAAAATGATGGAAAAGAGAATGAAAAAACTCGACCTGGCACTGGAAAAAATAAACCAAGATGATGTTGCCATGTGTTATGATTTTGATTCCGATGGGAATAATGTAATTATTAGCTGGGGCTCTACAAAGGGGGCAATCTTAGAAGCATTAGAGAGATTATCTCAAGAGGGAAACAGGATGAAATTCATTCAAGTTCGACTGATTCATCCATTTCCTGCTGAAACTGTGAAAAAATTTTTGAAAGATGCTAAATTGGTAATTGATGTAGAGATGAACTATACATCGCAGCTAGGATCACTTGTACAGCAACATACTGGTAGAGAAATTGATTATAAAATTGTGAAATATAATGGTAGACCAATGTCCACTACTGAAATTTATATTGCGCTTAAGGCTATATTATCAGGTAACAATGAAAGGAGGATTGTATTAGATGGCGGAACTTAAACTAGCTGATTATAAGACAACAGTACACAATGATTGGTGTCCTGGTTGTGGAGATTTTGGGATATTAAACGCAATCCAAATGGCACTTAGCGAAATGCAGATTCCAAGACACAAGGCAGTTATTTTTTCAGGAATCGGTTGTTCTGGAAAAACACCACATTTCATCAATGTATATGGTATTCACACTTTACATGGAAGAGTCTTACCATTTGCCCAAGGCGCGAAGATTGCCAATCCAGATCTACAGATAATAGCCGTTGGAGGTGATGGCGATGGTTTGGGTATCGGTGCAGGACATTTTGTTGGAGCAGGAAGGAAAAATGTTGACATCCCATATCTAATATTTAACAATGCGGTATATGGTCTCACTAAAGGACAGGCTTCACCTACTTTGAGGTTGGGTGAAAAGACAAAATCACTCGTAACACCTAATACAAGCAATTCTGTAAATCCCATAGCACTAGCATTGGTTTCTGGATTTACATTTATTGCGCGTTCATATTCATATGATGTTAAGCATCTGAAAGACACAATAAAAAGAGCAATAACACACAAGGGATTAGCCTTTGTAGATGTATTGCAGCCATGTCCAACATATGACGATATCCATACTAGGGAATGGTTTCAAGGCATAAACAAACAAGAGACTGGTAAGGCTATGCCTAGAATCTATAAAATTGAGGAAACTGGTTATGATGGTACGATAAGAGATGAATCAGAAATTAATGAGAAGATGTCAAGGGTTCTACAATTTTCAAGCGAATGGGGAGACAAGATCCCAATTGGTATCTTTTACCAGAATGAACTAATTCCTTCTTATCATGAAAGAATTGCTGAAAATAACCAGGAATATTTTGCAAACCCACCTTCTCATCAAGAAATATCGGATAATAAGAATAAACCCATTGCAAATATTGACAAAATTCTAGACAAGCTTCAGATAAAAGATTGATACTGGCTAAATAATTGATTTTATGGTACCATTCTTGTTTACAGAAACATAATAGTGAACATAATATATTGTCGCGAAATATCAAATAAGCAAGTTGATTGGCCAGCAAGTTAGTTAAGTATCTTCAACAGCTTTGAGATTCTAAAGCCTGCCAATAAGCGCACAAAAGAAGGAAAAAAATTCCATTTCTCAGATACAAACGTAGAATTAAAACAAATCCACAAACCAGGTATAATATTTGCACTCACGATGTGTCAATAACAACCCTTGCACAGTGATTTGACAAAGTTCTTCCAAATAGAATCCTCGTTCTTGCAAATAAAATAAACAAGGAAGTCAGTCTTAGTTTAAAGAATAAAACCTTCAGACAAATCGTGCTTATATCAGGATTAACCATAAAAAATTAGTTTCTGCTGCTGGTAACTATTCGATATGTATTGCTCTTATCCCCAGTGTATGAGAGCAGTATATTAGCGCTATGAGCCGATAAGATGAAATCTATCGATCAAGTTTTTCCTCTATACTATCAATCCGTTTGGCTAGCTTGGTAACATCCTTCTGAAGATCGACCGTTAATTTTAGTACAAGCAATTTTGTAGTTAAATCATTAATCATGGTAGTGATCTCATTGGATTCTTGTAGATTTTTGATCAACGGTTTGTAAGTATTACACAATTGTAGTTGCTTTTCAATGATTGTTCGCATGCCATCATATTCACCATTTATTGCGTCAAACTGATCCTGAAGTACTTTAAAATCCCGAAGAAATTTCTTTCGAAAATCAGGAATATTCACTCTTAGAGTTTACATCTCATAGTTCTTAAACTTACTAAAAGCCAAGTTAACGTTGTTACTGGTAATCAACTCGTGCCATACATCATAAGGTTATGGCAGCACATTTAAATTGCCTTATAGATGACCGTTAGAATACATCGACCAAACCGATGGGGAACATATTCTGGATGGGCTTAATCGCCTGTCCAGAATAATTCTTTGTTTTCTATTCTTATACAAGTTTAACAATTTTGTGCGTTTTTATCTTGATTTTTTATCTAATTGTTTGATAAATTCTGAAAACTTATCTTTTGGTATAACAGCACCACAAGCTTTCTCATGCCCTCCCCCGCTTCCGGAGAGCGCTGAAGAAAGGTTATTAACAATTCTACCAAGATGCACCTTACATTCATTTGATCCTCTAATGGAGATAATACAAGATTTAATATCCTCTTTAGTCTTGTAAACAAGTGCAACTGGTTTTCCAGATGCACCAAGTACGAAATTAACAACCATACTTGACGGTAATTCTGAATTAATCTGAACGTATGCCAAATTCTTGCTCAAAACTATTGAATCTTCAATAGACTTTACCACTGATAGGACCTTCCTTGCATGTCTTTCAGCCCTTAGAAATCCACCCTCAATATCGTGCGGATATTTGTTTTGTGATAGTTCATCTACTATTTTCATTAGAAAGTCACTATCATGTTGGCTTGAGGAGATCATGTAAGATAAAGCTGTTGCCTCAAGCATCAAAAACTGTCGATCAAATCTCGATACCAAGTTAGAAGCAATTGGCTTTTTTTCTAAATAATCAGTCAGCGCCGCTGCTGCTGCAATAAAAGCTGAATAGGAACCAAATCTTCTCTTGTATTTGTTATAAATATGAATACTCGTACACTCATCGGTGCTGTGAACTAGCTTTACTCCAATTTTTTTCAAATCCGATAAAATTTTCTTATCCAAGTCATGGTGATCAATGTACGTAACTTTGCATTTTGCCTCGATCATCTCCTTCAATATCTTGACAAATTCATTTTCATTTTTTTTACTTAATCCTAAATCACAAATGAATAGTTCATCTATTTTGTTAATACCATCTTGAATATTTGATACCATACTGCGTAATGTTTTGATCATATTTGCATAATCAACAAGAATTATCGTATTAACATCAAACGCGGTTTTGATAAGTGCGGCAGAAGATACCCCGTCAACATCTTCCCTATGGGACATACAAATCTTATTCTTCATAGACCAAGTAATTCTCCTGCGTGATTATTTTAAGTGTATTCTTTTTATTCTAGATACTTGCTGATTTTAGCTAAGCAAAAGATTGCAACTTTTAAAAAATCATGACTTTATTATCAAGCGAACGTTTATATCTAAATTAGACAAGAATTTCTAGGAACGCAATCATATAGGCGGCGTCGTAGATGATTTTTGGTCAGTTGGCCATTCCATGATTCATCGACCTCCAATTGCGCTCATAATATGGAGATTCGACAACAAATTGAATCTGACATGGTTACACAATATGCACAATAACTTGATTGTCCGACCGTACTATTTTATAATAGATTAAGGATCGACTCCGGTTGATCCTGCCGGACCCGACTGCTATCAGAGTGAGATTAAGCCATGCGAGTCAACGTAGCAATACGTGGCACACGGCTCAGTAACACGTAGTCAACATAACCAAAGGACGTGGATAAACTCGGGAAACTGAGGCTAAACCGCGATAGACCAAGATACCTGGAATGGTTTTTGATCAAAATCTATATGGCCTTTGGATTGGACTGCGACCGATCAGGCTGTTGGTGAGGTAATGGCCCACCAAACCTGTAACCGGTACGGGCTCTGAGAGGAGGAGCCCGGAGATGGGTACTGAGAAAAGGACCCAGGCCCTATGGGGCGCAGCAGGCGCGAAACCTCTGCAATAGGCGAAAGCCTGACAGGGTTATTCTGAGTGACTTTCGTTAAGAAAGTCTTTTGACACCTCTAAAAATGGTGTAGAATAAGGGGTGGGCAAGTCTGGTGTCAGCCGCCGCGGTAATACCAGCACCCCGAGTGGTCGGGACGATTATTGGGCCTAAAGCATCCGTAGCCGGTTTTACAAGTCCTCCGTTAAATCCAACTGCTTAACAGATGGGCCGCGGAGGATACTATAAGACTAGGAGGCAGGAGAGGCAAGCGGTACTCAGTGGGTAGGGGTAAAATCCGTTGATCCATTGAAGACCACCAGTGGCGAAGGCGGCTTGCCAGAATGCGCTCGACGGTGAGGGATGAAAGCTGGGGGAGCAAACCGGATTAGATACCCGGGTAGTCCCAGCTGTAAACGATGCAGACTCGGTGATGGACTAGCTTAATGCTAGTCCAGTGCCGCAGGGAAGCCGTTAAGTCTGCCGCCTGGGTAGTACGGTCGCAAGACTGAAACTTAAAGGAATTGGCGGGGGAGCACCACAAGGGGTGAAGCCTGCGGTTCAATTGGAGTCAACGCCGGGAATCTTACCGGGGGCGACAGCAGAGTGAAGGTCAAGCTGAAGACTTTACTAGACAAGCTGAGAGGAGGTGCATGGCCGTCGCCAGCTCGTGCCGTGAGGTGTCCTGTTAAGTCAGGTAACGAGCGAGACCCCTGCTTCTAGTTGCTACTTTTATTCTTCGGAGTAGAAGGGCTAATTAGAAGGACTGCCGCCGCTAAGGCGGAGGAAGGAGGGGGCTACGGCAGGTCAGTATGCCCCGAAACCCTCGGGCCACACGCGGGCTGCAATGGTAAGTACAATAGGTTCCGATTTCGAAAGGAGGAGGCAATCCGCAAAACTTACCACAGTTATGATTGAGGGCTGAAACTCGTCCTCATGAATATGGAATCCCTAGTAATCGCGTGTCATCATCGCGCGGTGAATACGTCCCTGCTCCTTGCACACACCGCCCGTCGCTTCATCGAAGTTGGTTTTAGGCGAGGTGGTGCGATTTGGCATTATCGAACCTGAGATCAGCAACGAGGGAGAAGTCGTAACAAGGTGGCCGTAGGGGAACCTGCGGCCGGATCACCTCCTTAAATTAGAGGTCGGACAATCTTGTGTAAAATATTGTGTAACTATAATAATATGCAATTTCTTCATGGTTTGAAGAAATGAAGGATGAAGCAAGCAAATGGCTTGTAATGATCGTCATACAAAAGAACAAATGATCCACTGACAGAAACGTGGCAATTGATCATATGGGAATTTCCGTAAAATTGAATGAGTTGATGAAAATCAAATCTGGTAAAAATTGCTGGTGCACAGACGCCGGTTGGAGGATGACTCGGCTTGATAAGTGATGAAGGACGTGGCAAGCTGCGATAAGCCTAGGGTAGGTGCATGCGACCGTTGATCCTAGGATTTCCGAATGAGGTCTCTCAATAACTCCCATGCTTACGCTTGGGAGGACGAACTGTCCGAAGTGAAGCATCTGAGTAGGACGAGGAAGAGAAATCAAAGAGATTCCGTAAGTAGCGGCGAGCGAAATCGGAAGAGCCCAAACTGAACCTGTTATTGTAAAATGGCAGGGATGTGGTGTGCTATAGATTTAGGTCCTGTGTTTATAGTCGAAATATACTGGAACGTATTGGCATAGATGGTGATACCCCAGTAGACGAATGAATAACGGATTTTTCTATAGCGAGAGTAATTGGCCTTGACAGTGGCCAACGAAAATAGGTGAAAATAGCATCTAAGGCTAAATATTCATCAAGACCGATAGCATACTAGTACCGTGAGGGAAAGTTGAAAAGTACCCCGGAAGGGGGGTCAAAAGCGCCTGAAACCAACCGGTTACAGACGTTTACAGCTTGAAAGGATTTTGGTAGAGGTTCCGCAAGGGACTGAAGCCTTCTAGAGTTGTAAGTTCCGTCTAGAAACACGGGCCAGGGAGCTTGTTGTTATGGCGAGCTTAACCCGTTAAGGGGTAGGCGAAGGGAAACCAAATTCGCGCAGCATTCGCAAGGCGAAGGATCTGAAAGGGTCTTGAGTCATAGCAATAAGGCTAGAAACCGGACGATCTATTCCTGGGCAAGATGAAGGTGGGCGAAAGCTCGCTGGAAGTCTGAAGGGGTCCTGACGTGCAAATCGGTCCTCAGACCTGGGATTAGGGGTCAAAAACCAATCTAGTCCGGTGATCGCTAGTTCCCACCGAATCGGATCGCAGTCCTACCTTAGTTGAGATTGCCTGTGCTGTAGAGCACCGATCGGATAGTAAGGGTTCGAAAGAGCTCGCTAACCATTCGAACTCCGAATGTACAGGCGTCGTAGAAACTAGGAGACGGGTTTATGTGGGGTAAGCCTCATAACCGAGAGGGGGACAACCCAGACTAAAGTTAAGGTCCCTAAATGTTTGCTAAGTGTCAAACAAAAGGGTGTCTTAGAGCAGAGACAGCAGGAAGGTAGGCTCAGAAGCAGCCATCCTTCAAAGAGTGCGTAACAGCTCATCTGCCGAGCTCCGAGGCCCCGAAAATGGACGGGGCTCAAGTAAACTACCGATACTTTAGATCACCAACAATGTTGGTGTATGGTAGGTGGGCGTAGTGATTGGGTAGAAGCTGGGTTGTGAAATCCAGTGGACCGATCGACTAGTGCAGATCCTGGCGGCAGTAACAGCAAAGTCGGGTGAGAATCTCGACGACCGGAAGGGCAAGGGTTTCCCGGCAATGCGTCGTCAGCCGGGAGTTAGCCGGTCCTAAGAACAACCTCAACAGAGTTGTCCGAATGGGAAACTGGTTAATATTCCAGTGCCTTGAAAGATCGTTATCACTCATCTTGCTGCTTCCGGATAAGGCAAGCAGAATCGTCGTTCTGTCCAAGTTTTCAAGTTTTGGGGAGTGTCATAATGACGAGATCCGAAACGAGAGATGAATGGTCCTCCGCAAGGAGGATTTGCTTGAATCCAGGAGACACTGAAAACAAGAATGAGAAGATTCTTTCAAGACCGTACCGAGATCCGACACTGGTGCCCTAGATTAGTAGTCTAAGGTCTATCGGGTATACCGTATGGCGAGGGAACTCGGCAAAATAGCTCCGTACCTATGGTATAAGGAGTGCCTGCGGTTTTCATGAAGAATGGGAACCGCAGGTCGCAGTGACAAGGGGGTCCCGACTGTTTAATAAAAACACAGGTGGTCGCTAGTCCGAAAGGATGTGTACGGCCTCTGTATCCTGGCCAGTGGCGGTACCTAAAACCTGGGTTCAACTGGGCTAAGGGCCGCTAAACGCCGGGAGTAACTCTGACTCTCTTAAGGTAGCCAAATGCCTTGTCGGGTAAGTTCCGACGTGCATGAATGGAACAACGAGGGCCCCGCTGTCCCCGCCTACAACCCGGTGAAGCCACATAACGTGGACGAACAGTCCACGAACCTCTGTCGGGGAGAGAAGACCCTGTGGAGCTTTACTGCAGCCTGTTGTTGCTGTATGGTTGCGAATGCAGAGAGTAGCTGGGAGCCTTCGAAGTCAGTCCTCCGGGATTGATGGAGGCAACGTTGTAACACCAGCCATCCGCTACCGTACGGCTAACCCGTTATCACGGGGACATCGGCAGGTGGGCAGTTCGGCTGGGGCGGCACCCCCTTGAAAAAGTATCGAGGGGGCCCAAAGATTGGCTCAAGCGGGACAGAACTCCGCTGTTGAGGGCAAAGCCAGAAGCCAGTCTGACTGGATCTCCAATGATACGAGATTCAGAGGCGAAAGCCGGGCTTAGCGATCCATCATGTCCCCACTATTGGGGGCTGGTGGTGACAGAAAAGTTACCCTAGGGATAACAGGCTCGTCGCGGGCGAGAGCTCCTATCGACCCCGCGGTTTGGTACCTCGATGTCGGCTCTTCCCATCCTGGTTCTGCAGCAGGAGCCAAGGGTGGGGCTGCTCGCCCATTAAAGGGGAACGTGAGCTGGGTTTAGACCGTCGTGAGACAGGTCGGTCTCTGCCTGACAGGGGTGTAGTTGTTTGAGGGGAAGTTGCCCATAGTACGAGAGGAACAGGGCAGCGCAGCCTCTGGTTTATCAGTTGTCCGACAGGGCAAGCTGAGCCGCTAAGCTGTTTAGGATAACTCCTGAAAGCATCTAAGGAGGAAACCTTTCCCGAGAAAAGACAGCCTTCTTTACAGAGAAGGGCAGCTATAGAAGATAGCGTTGATAGAATGGAGGTGTACGCATCGAGCTTTTTGCGAGATGTTCAGCCTGCCGTTACTAATAGCCCAACGCACCTGATTACAAATAACTAGATGATGGATTCAATTTCATTCGATACGATAGAATTCACTGTTTGGTTCAGTTGGCCAGTTCGTCAAAATGTTCTTTTGTATGACAATCTTTTTTATTTAATTTTGATTTCAAAATCGTAATAAAGAGGTCTTGTAAAGAATTGTTGTAGTGACATTCAACAGTCTGAACGATTTGTATAAAAAAAAAACTCCAAGGTCCAGAAGTTCCTATAATGAATCTGTAAAGATATTTCCAGGAGGTATTAGTCATAACATTAGATTTTTCAGACCTTATCCCTTTTTTGTAAAAAAGGCAATAGGGAAACACCTTATTGATATTGATGGGAACAAATATGTTGATTATTGGATGGGGCACTGGGCCTTAATTCTGGGTCATTCTCCTAATGTGGTAGTAAAGAAACTTGATTCGCAGATACGTCAAGGTACATTGTACGGTACTGTAAATGATATCAGTATCAAACTAGGAGAAAGTATAAGCAACGCCATTCCTACAAGTGAGCTTTTAAGATTCTGCACAACGGGTTCTGAAGCTACAATGTACGCAATTAGACTCGCCAGAGCTGTAACCAAAAAAAGGATTATTTGTAAAACTATCGGTGGATGGCATGGATTTAATACTGATTTAATGCAGTCTGTGAATTATCCATTTGAAGTTGATGAAGGAGTAGGGATGACAGGAAGAGAGGGTGATTTTGTCGAATCTATTCCTTTTAATGATCTAGAAAGATCAATCAAGTTATTGGATAGTGTAAAAGATGACCTAGCGTGTATCATTCTAGAACCAGTCTTGGGTGGAGCAGGTTGTATTCCCGCAGAAATAGACTATCTTAAGGGCCTGGAAGAATATTGTAAGAGAAACGGTATTTTGTTTATTTTAGATGAAATTGTTACTGGATTCAGGTTCAATTTTGGAAGCATTTCAACCTCGTATCATCTGGACCCAGATTTAATTACACTTGGAAAGATTGTTGGGGGAGGTCTTCCAATAGGGGTAGTATGTGGCAAGAAGGAAATAATGCAAGTATCTAATCCTGTCGAAAACAAAAATAAGGAGCGGATATGCTATATTGGTGGTGGAACATTTTCATCAAATCCATTGACAATGACTGCGGGTTATGCAACCTTAGATTATATCAGAAAAAACCGCAAGACAATTTACAACAAAATTAACAAACTAGGGGACATGGCAAGGAATGGATTAACAAAGATATTTTCAGATTTTGGGCTAAAAATTCAAGTAGTCGGAATGGGTTCAATATTTCTTACACATTTTCTTTCAAATGACGTAAAGGAAATAAAAAGTGCAAGTGATGTGGCCTTGTGTGATAATGCTGCCCTAACTAGATATCATTTCTCATTGATGGCAAAGCATGGAATATTCTTCTTACCCCATAAGATGGGAGCCATCTCAGTGGCTCATAATGAAACGGATATCCAGAACCTTGTCAACGCAACTGGAAAAATACTTGAATCAAATATCTTGGGAACAAAACACTAGTCATTTTGACCATGAACTGCAAAACATTGAAACCAAATAGAAACAATATCCAATCGTTGGATTGAAACGATAAGTTAATTGATATAGTACCAATAAATTCCATTATAATTGATTACGAATGGAAAAAATAAATAATTTTTCAACTCTTTCAAATGACCTTAATCCCGAACTTCCTTCTCATCATTTCAATACTAAAAAAAAAGTATGGGTAGAAACATTCGGATGTTCTGCTAACGTTGCGGATTCCGAAATAATCAAAGGAATACTTTCCAATAATGGATATGAGCTGACTCGAATTAGAAAAAATTCAGATATCAACGTCCTTGTAACTTGCGCTGTAAAGGAAGTTACTGAACACAGAATGATTTCAAAAATAAAGAGATATACAAGAGAAAAACCACTTGTTGTTGCCGGATGTCTCCCAAAGACTAGCAAAAAATTGATCGAATCATTATCTCCCAATTCCTCGCTCATGGGCCCACAATCGCTGGACAAAACGTTGCAAGTGGTTGGTGCTTCTCTGCACGGTCAAAAGGTTGTGGCTTTAGAAGATTCCATGATGACAAAAGTAAACCTTCCGAGACTAAGATTAAATCCTGTAGTCAGTATCATTGAAATCTCAAGTGGATGCCTTAGCGAATGTAGTTTTTGTCAAACGAAATTAGCTAAAGGAACTCTAAAGAGCTATAGAATCGGGGAAATTGTCAGGCAAATGGAAGATGACGTGGCAGCAAATTGCAAGGAAATCTGGTTAACTTCAACTGACAATGGCTGCTATGGAATGGATTTGAAAACCGATCTAGTTGATCTCTTGGAAAGTTGTTCCAATATTGAGGGAGACTATAAGATTCGTGTGGGAATGATGAATCCAATGTATGTTCCAAGGTTTTTAGACAGATTAATTTCGCTTTACCGCAATAACGATAGAATCTTCAAGTTTCTGCATATGCCGGTGCAAAGTGGAAGTGAGAGAATCCTGCAAAAGATGAAGAGAGGACACACAGCAAGGATTTTTCTTGACGTAGTGAAGGAATTGAGAAAAAAAATACCCGAGATAACAATTGCCACAGACATTATCACTGGATTTCCATCAGAATCTGAGAAAGACTTCGAAGAAACTCTAAGGCTAATTGAAGAAAGTCAGCCTGATATCATTAATTCTTCTAAATTTAGTCCTCGCCCCGGAACAGTCGCTTCCAAATATCCAAAAATCAATACAGCTATTGTCAAAGAGAGAAGTACCACATTGCATGATACGATCAAGAGGACCTTAATGAGTAGAAATCGAATATGGCATGGTTGGAAAGGCGAGATTTTGGTGGACGAGGTTTTGGATAATGATAAGATACAGGGTAGAAATTATGCGTACAAACCTGTAGTAATGAATTTGCAAGGTAAAGAATCTGATCCAAATAAATTGGTTGGACATCATCTATCAGTAAAAGTCACAAAATCTTCAAATTATTCCCTATTAGGGGAATTAATTTCCTAATTCCCGTAATCTTATCAACTTTTTTGTACCAATTATGATGCTTGATTTAATCAACTAAATTTTTATTCTAATACTCAATCTTCTGAATAGGAGTTGGATTGATTGTCAGAGGATTGTATTGAGTTAAGAAAGCCTGTATTGTTAATTGGGATAGGTAGAATTGGAAAGAATATTGTATCAAAATTAGACAAAGTGGAGTATGATTCCCTATTGATTAGTAACCATCGAGAAGAATTAGATAATAATTCACTCTATATTGATTGTAAATCATGGATAAATCCCTCGAGTTACAAAATTCGGTCATTTTTGGAAACGTACAAAGAAGAGATTATCTCAAAATTATCTGAATATCAAACTATTGTTCTTGTAACTAATTTATCTGAGAAATCAGGAATTGCAATCGCACCCGTAATCTCACATATTGCAAAAAATATGCCTGACAAGACTGTAATTTCACTTGTTACCATGCCCTTTAGCCACGAAAAGGATAGACTGTTTCAAGCCGGTGTATCATTAAAACGAATCTCATTAAATTCTGACATTAACTTTGTAGTTGACAACGACGCCTATGTTGAAATAAATCCTGATCTTTCGTTAGATGACTGTTCGAGAATATCAAATGAAATAATTCTTAATACAGTCAAATTGATTCCAGAGATATCCTTGAATTTAGGAACAAATCTAGTTTCAGGAACTTTGAAAGAGACCAATATTGAGACAGGAATAAAAGATCTAATAGCCCAACTCTATAGCTCACTAGGAGCATCTACTATAACGAAATCTATACTATACGTAAATGGCGCAAGAAGTGAACCAATTGGTAGATTAAATGAAATGTTAAGTAATTTTCAAAATACCATGGAAGGAGATACAAGCGATGTTTCATTAGTCGTAACTGATTCTTCGAGAAATAACATGCATCTTATTGCATCAATCAAGGGGAGAACCAAATTTGACTTGTATGATCCTCTTAATATGATACCTGATGATAATGTATTAGACTGGGACATTCCAGAATCACATCCAAGTATTGATTTACCATTACCATTAATCGATTAACTTAGACAAGATAGAAATTCATCAAGATATGAATTTCATCGTGTTTTTTCAATAAATCGGTCAACTGTTGAATAGTTATTCTAAATAATTTCGAGTTTTACTTTTTACCTTTCTCTTCTACCTTTTCTGCCTTCACTTTTGCCTTTTCTTCCAATTTCTCTTCTACCTTTTCTGCCTTCACTTTTGCCTTTTCTTCCAATTTCTCTTCTACCTTTTCTGCCTTCACTTTT
>JARBAW010000104.1 GCA_029237505.1 Nitrososphaerales archaeon | reverse complement strand
GGAATAATTTTTTTACTTTTTAAAGTAACATAATTTTTTCTGTGATTTATCACTCCTTATAATTAGTAACGAATATTGTCAATTCATTTCCAAAGTCATTTTGTGGAGCAGTAAGTAATTCTTACGTCATATTTGCAAATATGGTCTGGATAGGAATACGATTTTTTTATTTAAAATCGGGATGACTTCGCTAATATATTTGCAAACGTCACATTTCATATAAATTTTTGAAAAAGATTTTATCATAATTTAAAGCATTGTTGAAAATTTTGAATACACTAAAGCTGTAACAATAAGTCGGTTGAATTCCTAAGGATCACAATTATTTACTATGAAGACATAACATGTGAACCTGATGATTTATTAGCAATTTTCTTGACCTGTTCAAGTGTCAACAAATTTCAAGTTATATCGTGTTTATATTATCTTCCTCATGTGTCTTGCAGTATTTTCCACAAATGGTTTAATCGCCGGACAGCCGAACTTGACCATTCCCGATACGTTTTCCTCTATTGAACCCAACCTAACGACTCCAAACACCCCACCCAACCTAACGACTCCAAACACAGTAATATCGAACCAAGAAGCAGAGGTGACTAATCCTTCATCATCCATAACTGAGACAGTTAATGAAGTATTATCAGGTTCAATTGATGGAATGATTGGAGAAACTGTGGATATGTTATCAAGCAGTTCTCCGAACTCTAACGGAATCTCTGATAAAAGCAGTTTGAATCAAGAAATACCTTCTAGCCTTACTTTGGGAAAAAATAATCAAACAATTAATGAAATCATTCCCGATGAGACAAAACTAATTGGGAACACAAGTAACAGTACTCAGAATATTAGCAATGCGATGTCCACGGCTAATCAAAGTACTAGCGATTCTGTTGGTCAAATAAAGCAATCATTCCAAAAATCTATATACAATTCAACGATTGCCCAGAGTTTTGACAATAATAGTTTTACCAAATTAGGGGATCATAATACTTTTGATAATTTGATTTACAAGATGAAAAATATCTTGGATACCGATTTGTTCAAATAGAAAAAAAGAGACTCATGGCTGGGTGCTTTTTTAGCTCAACTTGCTTCTCATACCATCTAATTTATCAGTTTTCGTCGTTGTTATATTATTTTAGAATTTATAAATTATGATAATTATATAATACTTACATATTATGTTATATTTTTAATCTGGTTAAAGTTATTTGAAAACCTTATATTCTTTATATATTTATGTGAAAACATGAAGCGTATTGAAGCGATAGTTCATAGCGAAAAAATCCCGGAATTAAACGAAGAACTGAAAAAGATTGGACTTAGCGGGTGTACAATAGTGGATGGAAAAGGTAGAGGGAAAGGCGAAAAACCTGTAGTGCAATCCGGACGTGGTACGGGAAAATATACTTCAGAATTTTCTGCTAGGGCAAGTTTATCTACTGTTGTAGACGATGGTGAAGTTGATAAAGTGGTAAAGGCAATTTTGGATACAGTAAGCACCGGTTCTCCTGGTGATGGTAAAATCTTTGTATCGACAGTTGCTGAAGCAATTGATATAGGAACCCAAAAAAGAGGAAATGGGGCTCTCGAATAATTTTTTTCCAAATAATTTTACATCTATTATATTTTTTTAATATCATTTTGATTGGTGGGCTCTTCAGCCATGGTTAAATTCTGCAATTGATTTTATCTTTTGCTATCAAGTTTCATTAGAGTATCGAGAAAGTAATCTAAACATATCACTTTTAAGTCAGATAACAAAAATATCTAAATATTAATGGCTATTGGAAGACAGATAAGACTTTCAAGGATCCTAAATAATGGAAAAATGCTTTGTATTCCGATGGACCATGGGATCACAAATGGTCCTATTCCCGGACTGGAGGATATTTATGAATTTATTTACCGTTGTGAAACTTCCGGTGTTACGAGTGTTATAATAAATAAGGGCATTATCAAGTCATTACCTCGGCCTCCAAAAATAGGCATAATTGCCCATTTGTCTGCTAGTACATCACTTGGACTTTCACCTAATAAGAAAGTTCAGATGGGCGGAGTAGAGGATGCAATAAGATTAGGGGCCGACGGCATTTCGGTTCACATAAATATTGGAGCTAAGGAGGAACCTGAAATGCTTCAAAAACTGGGGATGATTTCAGACAAATGCAATGAGTGGAATATTCCATTGGTAGCTATGATGTATCCGAGAGGCGAAAACATCAAGAATCCATATGACGTCGAGGTTGTGTCACATGTGGCGAGAATTGGCGCTGAAGCCGGAGCTGATATTGTTAAGACTGTTTATACTGGAGACAAGGATTCATTTAAGAAGGTTATAAGGACATGTCCTGTCCCTGTGGTTATTGCAGGAGGACCAAAAGCAACCACTGACGAGGATATATTGGAGATGTGTGATGGTGCAATGCAAGCTGGCGCAATAGGTGTTACCTTTGGACGTAACATATTTCAACATAAGGATCCACCAAATATACTCAGTGCTTTGTCTAGAATTATATTTAACGGTGAAAAACCAAGAGAGGCCTTAAGAAATATTGTCAGTACAAAAAAATAAAGAATTCATTCTAAAACCGCTTGTCGAAAAAGAAAAACTAGATGATTTCCTGTCCAAAGTATCTAATGTATCACTAATTTATGGGGACCCTTCTGTCATTACAAGTAAGAAATTCAGAACCATATTTCATTCTGAGAATGCAGATTTTGTTGTATGTAACACTCTGGACCTGCTCCGGAAAAGTAAAAAAAATCTAAACAAAAGTGTAGGTTATATAAAAAAAATATCAAATAACGAAGATCTGGATGAGATAGCACTTGCATCCAAAATTGGTGCAGATTTTGTCATTGTAGAGGCTACTGACTGGAAGATAATTCCATTGGAGAATCTTATCGCCAAACTTCAGAAGACGGGAACAAAAATATACACAACGACAAGAAATTCTGAAGAAATCAGAACAATGTTTTCTGTTTTAGAACTTGGGGTTGATGGAGTTATCTTGGAAACGGCTGACGTAAATCAAGTTGAAAATTCCCACGACCTGCTTGATAATCCTACTTTCAAGTTAGAATATGCAAAAATCCTGGAATTAAAGGACGTTGGAATGGGCGAGAGAGTATGTGTAGATACTGTCTCGATGATGAACCTGGGCGAAGGAATGCTTATTGGAAGTAGATCTAATTTCATGTTTCTGGTACACAATGAATCAGTAGGATCATCATTCACTTCACCAAGGCCATTTAGGGTAAATGCAGGAGCTGTTTACTGTTATACGTCTATGTCTGATGGAACTACAAAATATTTGTCCGAGCTCGAAGCCGGCGTTGAAATTCTGGTTGTTAGTAAAGACGGAACGAGCAGAAAATCGACTGTCGGGAGGTCGAAGATTGAATCCAGACCAATGAAAATGATAAAGGCTCAGATAGATGATTCAAATGGAACCGTAATTTTGCAAAATGCTGAAACGATTAGGTTAATTTCAAGGAACAACAAACTTGTATCTGTAACTGATCTAAACGTTGGAGATGAGGTTCTAGCTTATGCCCGATCATCTTCTGGCAGACATTTTGGCATGCCAGTTGATGAATTTATCCTAGAAAAGTAGATAAGTACATTTCATTAGTATTTATAAAACAGACAACAAATCGGTTCTGTGTACATGAGAGTTCTAAATGGTAGTGATTCTCAATTGTTATCATTCTCAACTATAGTAGGTTGGGATTCTTGATCTAATGAGACATTCTGTCATGAGTATTTGTTGACGTTACCAGATAGTTACAATCAATTTAATTTATCATC
>JARBAW010000103.1 GCA_029237505.1 Nitrososphaerales archaeon | reverse complement strand
TTGTTGTTGTCACTATCGAAAATAAAGAACAAGTAGGGGATCCGGAGGGAGAGACAATAAGAAAGGATCTCATCCTTAGGAGTGGATATTCTAATGTGGAGTCAGTGAGATCCGCCAAATGCTACAATATTGTAATCAATACTGGCTCAGAAGGAGAGGCAAAAAAAGAGGTGACGAAACTGTGTGAAGAACTTAGAATTTATAATTCTATTGTAAGCAACTGCACAATTGGACCAATTACGAAGATTAGCAAGTAAATTGTAAGATATGTTATTGTTGACTTGACTCTTGCTTCCAATTTAATGGCTTACATCCGCTCAAGCGGAGTAATACCCACGAATGAAATATAGATTTTCAAGATTTTACGTATTGTCTCAACCAAAGAAATCCTTGCTTGAGATATTTTAGCGTCTTTCTCTTTCAATATTGGGAGTTTTTCATAAAACAAGTTGAACATTGTGGCAAGATCATATGCATAGAGTGCAATGAGTTTTGGTTCCATATTATTGATGGTATCTTGAATTACCAAAGCATATTTTGAAAGATGTTTTATGAGACGATATTCAATTGGATCTGAAAGTTGTGAAGTATCCTCAGAAAATGAACCTATATTTGATTTCTCGATAAGACGACAACACCTAGCATAGGCATATTGTAAGTAAGGACCGGAATTTCCATCCAAACTCAATGAATCTATCATATCAAACTTTAATTCCTTGTCTAAATCGTTCTTGATTAAACTGTATCTCATGGCAGATATTGCTATTTCCTCCGAAGTTCTTTCGAGATCTTCTCCAGTAATTTCAGGATTTCGCTTTACTGTTTCTTCCTTCGCTTTTCCATAGAGAGTATCAAGTACAAAGTCAGCATCAACAAATATGCCCTTTCGACCAGACATTTGCACTGACTTTTGATCGTCCGGTCTAATACCCAAAGCCATTGCTGTTCTACTTGAAAGTAAGACAGGACCATAAGACAAATGTAAATACCTATTTGAGTTAGATTCAAACTTATCCAAAATCTCCTGGATTATTTTTTGTAATCTTGTTTGCCTATTGTCAATGACTGTGATAGAATCTTCGGCAGGAAAGAAGTTTGGATGATTTGTATCATTCAGATCAACAGTCGAGCTAGCCCACAAAGTTGAATTATCCCACTGTGTCAAAAAAACACGATATTTGAATTGGTCTTGAAGAGTTCCTACCTTTAGTAATGCATATGGAATATCCTTTGCAATATAGGTCGCAGTTCCATTACTTCTCACTATAATTTTTGTTCCCTCCAAATCAGATCCAAAAACCCAGCATCCAGCATTTTCTCCTTCAGTTTCCTTGATTATGATATTTTCCCTTCTCATTCTCTCAAATGTTTTTTCCCATAATTTTGATCTTATGATGTGTGATTCAAAGTTCAACAGATCATATCGGGCTTTCATTCTCCAACATGTTCTCAGCTGGTCCTTCAGAACTTTTGATGTGATTTCGGAGGCAAATTTGCTTATTTCAGGATCTCCTTCTTCTAATTTCTTTAGCAGTGACTTTCTTCTTTCAATCAATGATGCGTCCTTTTCATATAACTCATTTACTTTCGCATATACCTCGTTACCGCAATATGTATCAAATTTCATATTTTTATTAGGTGGTGTTACTGGCAATTTTAGAAATAAAAATCCAACCAAAACATCAGCAACTTGCAATCCAGAATCATCTACATAGTTTAAAACTGTAACGTCATAGTTGGTCTCTTTTAAGATTCTATACATGGTATCACCAATTACAACGTTTCTCAAATGTCCTACGTGTAATGCCTTATTAGGATTAACACTTGTGTGTTCAATAATGACTCTTTTTCTTTTCCCTATATCCAGCTTCGGACGATCGTTTTTCAAGATATAAGAAATTACTTCCTTACCAATTATGGTCAGATTTGCTTTAAAATTAATATATCCACTTTCATGCGCAACAGCAGATAAAATGTATGATTGAGAATCTGAACCCCCACTATTACGAAATTGATGAATTTTTTCAACCAACATAGATGCAATTTCGTATGGGGATTTTTGTAACTCTTTTGATAGTAAGAAAGAAACATTACAGCTCAAGTCACCAAACTCGTCTCTGGTGGGCTCTGTAAGACTAAATGAATCGTTTTTGATACTTAATTGTTTGAGCGCAAATTTCACTGCCTCATTGGCTTCACTTACAAATTTTTCAAAACTCATTTCCTATCTCAAATAATTTAGACTAACATAATCAATAGCATCACACAATCCAACACCCTCCCCACCAGATACGACATGATCTGAATGATTCTTAACTTCGTCATCAGAATGACCTAATGCTATACTGAGTCCACAGTTTCCAAAAATTGGAATATCGGTTTCACTATCTCCGATTGCTACTACCTCATTTGGTTCTATATTTAGGAACTCTAATGCCAGGTTGAGACCTTTTGCCTTATTCACGCCCAGCTCATTAATATGAAATGCATACTTGCTATCCACTAAATCTAGATTCAATTCCTTGTCCTTGAATATGTTTCTGCCTTCTTCTATATCAAAAGTCCTTTGCAATACGACTTCAGATAATCTGGGAAATACCGGTTTGGTATATACATTTGATATACATTGTTTCAATAGATCATAGCCCTTCAAGCATAAATCCTTGTTTCCAAGAACTGTGTGATCTGATGGCCCCTTAGAAACAACTCCTCCATTCTCACCTACGGCAATCCTGGTTATACCAAGAAAAACCGATAGGATATACGCCTCCACAGAAGATCGACCTGTAACAAAGAAAACCCTGTATCCAATTTTTTCCAGGAATCTCATTTTTGAAACAGCCGGAAGATAGATCATTCCATTCCCATTTTCAGTTAAAGTACCATCGATATCAATAGCAAATGCTTTGATGTTCAAATCCTTCTTTGGCAAAGTCTTTACGGATCATTGTTTTGAGACTTGTGTATGATTAACTTTTCTAAATCAACCTGAAAACATCATGCAACTAATGAGAATGTGAATGTCAATAAAATCCATTTACGATTAAATATTTCTCTATTTCTATATTTGTTGGGGTCCGTGGCCCAGTCAGGACAGGGTGCTGATTTTCAAGCATAAGCCTCCGGAGCCAGTGTTCGTGGGATCGAAGCCCATCGGACCCGTATAAAAAGTCATACCTTATACCGGGAAGGGATTACAATACCTGTTGGAAACCGTATTATTGAGACCATTTGAAAATTTCTTATTCGCATTAAATTCAATAGAATCTAAAAGACAATACCCAAACATACTAGACAAATTCTTAACATTCATCGGTTTTGAAGGAACGATTCAAGAAAAGTGCGACAAATTCTCTGAATTGAGTGGAAAAGATAGTCTATTACTCCAGTCACATGTAATTAGATTCATAAATTTACAGAAAGATAGAATAAAAAAAATGAGATCGTAGAAGAAACACTTCGAAATTAGATAAAGTCAATAAAATTATTCTTTTCCATGAACGGATGAACATAATCATATCAAAATTCTCATGGATCATTCTTTAGGTGAATCTTCGAACTATCATAGGCCCACGGAAGATGAATTTTTGGAAGATTATCTAAATGCTGCAGATTTGCTAACTGTAAATGAAGAAAATCGGTTGCGTAAAAAAATCGAAACTCTAACTATTGAAAAATCGAGACTTGATAGAATAGAAGAAAAAATGTTGAAAATGGAACAAATGT
>JARBAW010000102.1 GCA_029237505.1 Nitrososphaerales archaeon | reverse complement strand
GGTTGGTTGAAAAGAGCAATCCTTTCTGAGGTAATTCATTTTGAAAATTGGAATAATATCGAGGTAAATGGTTGGGACGACACAAACACGATTATACAAGGGCTTGATGATGATCCAGACAAGTAGATCACAAGATTAGACGCTCGCTTCATTTACCTAGATTTGTAGCTGAAAACTAGTTTTCTATGTGTCCTGAAAGGATTGTTTTTTTAATATGTTTTCTTAGCATCCTCTTTATGGTTTTTGTAACAATGGGAAGTATCCTGGGGTCATCGACTTTTGGAATTATGTAATCATTTCTAAGGTGAATATCTTCAACAATACTGGCAATAGCCCGTGCCACAGATACAAGCATAAACTCACTCAAGTTATTAGCTCGAAGATCCAGTAGTGCCCTGAATACTGAAGGAAATACCACCGCATTGTTAATTTGATTGGAAAAATCCGATCTACCTGTTGCAACAATGGTTGCGCCATACTCTAAGGCCTTATTAGGAATTATTTCCGGATCCGGATTACTTAAGGCAAATACTATTGCGTTCTTGTTCATCGATTCAATCATCTGCTTATTCAGAATACTAGATTTTCCAGATACCCCGATAAACACGTCTGATTTTCTGATTACTTCGGTTAGAGTTCCACTCATTTTCCTAAAATTCGTGTTGATTGATATCTCCATTTTGTATGGATTCTGATTATCGATATCAATTCTACCATCAAATATTGCTCCCTTGGTATCAGTGACAATGATGTCCTTGCAACCAGCCGCTTGCAAGATCTTGAATATTCCATATCCTGCTGATCCTGAACCTGATATAATGACACGAACTTTACCGAGCTCTTTTTTTACTAACTTTAGTGCATTTATCAGAGCTGCAAGGGTAATTATGGCAGTTCCATGTTGGTCATCGTGGAATACAGGTATCGATAATTCCTTGGTTAGTTCTTCGACAATTTCCAGAACCTTGGGTGATTCGATGTCTTCAATGTTTATTGCCCCAAAATTGGGTTGTATCATTTTTACAAACCTAATTATTTCCTCTTTGTCCTGAGAGTCAATACACAAGGGGATTGCATTAATATCTCCTAGTGCCTTGAATAAGACAGACTTTCCCTCCATTATTGGCAAGGCGGCTTCTGGACCAATGTTGCCCAACCCTAGAACCCTTGTTCCATCACAGATTATTGCTACATTATTCCACCTTGATGTATAATCGTAAACAAATTTCTTGTTCTTACCTATCTCTAATGCGACATATGCCACACCAGGAGTATAAATCAGTCCTAATGTCCCCTGTTCTTCTGCTGTATTGCCCAATGAAACCCTACTTCGAATTTCGATTTTTCCCTTCAACATCCTATGCAGATTAATTGCGTCTTCTCGTAATGTCAACTATATTCAATTATGAATTTGATCATATTTTATCCTGCTCATTGTAATTGGAAATTAAATTCATTTTGCAATGTTTGGTAGAGGAATCAAAAATTACTACCTCCCCCTCTCTTTCAAGTTATCCAGATCTTATAAATCATAATTCTGAAGATTCAAACGTGTCTACACATAAACCGATGAGGAACAAACGGATGAACAAACCAGTAGCATTAGAATCGCAATACGTAATGCAAATTGGAAATCAACATGAGGTGGAAAGTAAAGCCAGCGACACAATAGAACATGAAATAGGATGTCCAAGATGCTATAATGTCATGACTTTATGCTCTGACTTTGACAGCCTTTACTATCATTGTGAAGAATGTGATTTCTCCTTGTATACGCTAAAGTAATTATTGGATTTACTAGTCAACAACGAATCTATTGAAAATAATACTGATGCAATCTGTCGAGTTGGAAGAATACCACTATTTCAAATGTATACCATATTTCCAATCTGTTGACTCCATTTCTTTTATGAACGAAATCAAGACATCTTCTAGTGTGCTTAATATTTCATTGCCTTTTTTGATAGTAGCCTTTTGAGGAGAACCGGTTGCCCCAGTAGAGGTCAGCTCGTCAAATTTCCAAAATATTCTGATGTTTTCAGGCAAATCAGGTATAACATCCTTTGGTGCAAATTCTATCTTTACTAGATCTGGACGCACAGCAAGAACCGCCGATGTTTCTGCCTCGCCACCATGTCCTAATCCATTCCAAACTTCAAATAGATCTTTTCTGAGCTGTCCAACTAAGACCCACCAAGATTCCAAACATGCGATAATCATCTGTGGGTTTTTGTTCTTCATAATTCGTGCCGCAATCTCAATAGGTGCAATATTCCCGTCATGTCCATTTATTATGAGAACACGCCTTATCCTATTCTGATCGAGACTAGAGAGTACATCAGAAATTATTGCTACCATGGTTTCAGGATTAAGGCTCATCGTCATTTGAAATTTATCATGATGCAAACTGACTCCGTAGGGAATTGCAGGAAGGACAATAACATTACTAATCTTAGTAGCAACTCTTTTCGCAATTTCGGTTGGAAAAATAAAATCTGATCCAAATGGCATGTGATCACCGTGGTTTTCACAAGCACCAAGTACCAGGATTGCAATAGTTTTTTCATTTGTCATATTACGAACCTCAGTGGCATTCATTTCTTCAATAAATCGTTTATCTTTGCCTTCCCAAGTTTGATTTGTCATAGATTAGAACATACTATCATCCATTCTTTTATAAAATATCTGAAACATCTTTGGATAAAAAAATCGATAGCTCTCGTTTAGATATAGTAATGCAATGTACCCAAATGCCTCTCCTCGGGATTCTAATGAAAATTTTTATAAACCAATTTCGACTGAGGCCAAGTTCCCGTCGTATCACTAGCGATATGGCTAATAGTGTTGTATTTATTTAAACCCAGTAATAATATACTATGCCTATGGTTAATGCATATGTATTGATCTGTTGTGATCTGGCTGCGTCAGACAAAGTAGTAGAGGAGCTGGAAAAAATTGATGGTGTCCAAGAAGTTTCTGCGGTATCGGGAGTATATGACATAATTGCACGAATATCCGCATCAACTGAAGATGAATTAAAATCTATTTACATGGAAATTAGAAAAATGAAAAAAGTTCTAACAACAATAACCTTGATTGTTTCGAAAACGCTCTAAATATACATTGAAAGCTATATTTCCGGGAAATTTATGAAATCGATATTCAACCAGGGATTTACTCATATACGGTAAAGCAAATGCAGTGGATCGACTATCGTCCTTCAGTCAATTCGATCTTTCAATGGTGAGCTAATTTATCCATTTTTTTCTATTAGGTTTTTGATATAGCAATTTGTAGTAATTATGAAAAATAAAAAAGATTATGGGTGATGATATTGCGCAGTTGTACAGATAAACTTTGAATCATTTAATGAACATACTGGATATAGTGATCCATGAAAACTAATCGCAAGTTGATTATGTACATACCATATAATTGCTCAAGTCTTGGACAAACTATGCACCTATTTATCTAAAATAGGAAATACTATCCAAATCGATGTATTGTTTAGATAATCTTGGAAAGATAATTACATTAGTAAAAAAAACAAAGACGGTTGCGACGAGATTATATAAGTATTTCAAAAGATTTAATTATGATAATTTGGAATTTGGAATATGATGAACACAGGACCTATGACAACAGTATCTCTTCTATTGGGAACGATTATCTGTCTTGGAGCTTTTTTCCTTATTGACAATAATATTCCAGCACAAGCTTTGCATAAGGAAGAACAAATATTAGAAAGTTATGATAGTTTAGCAGATTTTGCAAATGCAGTTAAAAGTGGCGACGAAGAAGATTTAGAAGAAATTCCAATTCAATCAATGGAAGCTGCGGATATTTATGATGATGCAGATGATAATTTGAAAGATTGTATAGACCTAGCAGCTGAGGTAGGAGATAGTCTTACTGATCGAGAAGTTGTACATTGTGTTGATGATGCAAACTATTTTGAGAACAAATATACTTCAAATAATACTGTTCCTGCCGATACGGGTATTGCAACGACTACAGACGCAGCAGATACAAATGAGGATACCGCAACTGATACCGCATCAACATCTGATACATCAACATCTGATACATCAACATCTGATGATGTTACAGGAAATAGCTTGATTGATGAATTAGTAAAGACAGGAAAATTCACGGAAGATGAAGCAAAACAATTTGCGAGTCAAAATATGTTGAATGGGCCAAACACTACATCTTCTTCTGATGATACACAAGCTGCCAACACTGATGATACACAAGCTGCCAACACTGATGATACACAAGCTGCCAACACTGATGATACACAAGCTGCCAACACTGATGATACACAAGCTGCCAACACTGATGATACACAAGCATCATCTTCTAACAAT
>JARBAW010000101.1 GCA_029237505.1 Nitrososphaerales archaeon | reverse complement strand
CTATTGCCATTGTTTGAAATTGTGTTATTATTACCGTCTACAGCAGAAACTATCGAAGTCGTCGGCGCAGTAGTATCGACGGTCCATGTAAATGCAGCAGGAGTTAAATCTTTATTTCCAGCATTATCTTCGGATCGCACACTAAATGTATGAGTTCCATCAATAACGTTAACTGTGTTAGTACTTACACAGGTAACGAAAGGAATACCATCAAGACTGCATTCAAAACGATATATCTTTGCCCCAACATTGTCAGTACCTGAAAATGCAAAAGTCATTGAATTGGATCTCGTATTGCTATTGTTTGTTACAATCATGTCGTTGCCATCAGATGCAGAATCTATCTGAGTATTTGATGTTTCAGTGTTAGCCGTCCATGTATATGAAGCAGGAGTTAAATCTTTATTTCCAGCATTATCTTCGGATCGCACACTAAATGTATGAGTTCCATCAATAACGTTAACTGTGTTAGTACTTACACAGGTAACGAAAGGTTTTCCGTCAAAACTACATTCGAATCTATTTATTGATTTGCCTTCACTATCCGTTCCTGAAAATGAAAATTTCATTGAGTTGGACGCTGTGCTACCATTGTTGACAATTACATTGTTATCTCCGTCTATCGCAGTATTAATTGTGGTGTTTGGAGTGTTTCCATTGCTGCCTTCCTTGTCATCGTTAATTTGCCCAAATGATGTGTTGATTACGGTTCCAACTTGAATGTCCGAAAATGAAACGAAACCGTATGATAGATAAAAAATAACAGCAAAAATGCCGATTAAGTATAACTTTGAATGTGATTTACCAGAAAATCTCATTACCTATTTGTATCTTGAGCGTGAAGTATATTAAGGTAAACATAAGGTATTATTCTAAAATTTCTAATAATCTCCATTGCTTGGACATTCTTGCAATCGTTATTATCCGTTGACTGTAAATATCATGAAATCGAAAGAAACCTGAGATTTTTCAGCCTAATTCAAAGCTTTATCAGAAAAAGCTAAGTATTATAGAATGTAGAATTAAAAAAATACAAGACGATATTATTTTTTATTTTTGATGACATGGAAACTCAACTGTATATATATGTCCCCACCGATAGCAAATCCATGAAATTGGTTTGTCTAAATATTAGTCTCATATTCATGATAGGAGTTGCACTTGCTGTTCCATTAGTTTTATTTGGTTCGGTAAATGCCCAAAATCAAAACATCACTCCGAGTATGACTATTAACATGAGCGATCTTTCAATAAAGGTTGGCAATACCACAAGCAATGAAACAATCACCTTTTCCAACGACACTGTCGGAGAAGCTGGAAACACTACTAATTAGAGACATGATCCTGTAAATTTGAAAATATCTAGAATTGCTAACGACAGAATGCGGTAGCTATGCAACTCTTTTTATTATATGATAGCCGAATTCAGTTTTTACAGGTTCTGAAACCTGATTTTTTTCAAGATTAAAAGATGCTGCCTCAAAGGGCTTTACCATAACCCCCCTTCCAAAGAATCCAAGATCTCCACCCCGTTTTCCGCTTCCCTTATCTATTGAGAGTTCCTTTGCCAATTTATCAAAGCTTTCACCTTTTTTTAACCTGTCAAGAATTAATAGTGCTTCACTTTGTTTCTTTACAAGGATATGGGAACACTTAATCTTGTCTGCCAACTTAATAGCTTATTATATTATGGAATATATTTTTTTCCAAAATAATTTCAATCAATGGTAGTTTTCTAAGGAACGGATTCTCGAGGGATTAACTTTACCTAATATTGGTAAATTTCGGTATTATGGTCTATCAAATTTATCGTGCGAATTATTCTTAATTTATCCGTCAAATTTCTTCGACCGAAAAGGTTCTACTTTTTCAGCCTATGCTGCCAATTCGACCTGTGATTTTTCACTTTCTTTAACTACCCTATATATTGTTTCCACAAATCCTTCCAACTCTTTTTCGTGAGATACAACTATTACTTGAGCTGCGGTGAGCTCTTCTAAGACATATTTTATTTGTACAAGTTGTTCCTTACTAAAACCATCGGTAGGCTCATCCAGAATTAGTAAGTTGTCTTCAAGCATTATCATCCTCCTGATGATTTCATTAAGTGCCAATCTATATGCGAGTGCGACGGAGGTTTTCTCCCCACCGCTTAAGCTATCAAGTTCCAAGCGATAACCACTCTGATTCACAATAGGCGTAAAAAATTCATCAATTTCTACATCTATGTCGCCGACTTCAATTAACAAGTAAAACCACTTTTGGAATACCTTATTGAATTCTTCCTTCACACTGATTAAAACTTGAGATTCGATCTGTTCTAATGATGGAATAAAATGTTGAGTTAGCCATGTACCTATCTGGTCTGTGTAGATAATTTTGTCAACCACCACCTTCAACTCATCTATCTTTCGTTTGAATGATTCAATTTGTCTCAAATTGCTATCATGTTCCGTTTTTCTCATAGCAAGGTTCTCTTTCATTTTTGTCAATTCATTCTCATGTAGTTCTTTCTCTGATTCTAAGTTCTTTAGATTATTTTCTACCTCCAACCTATCTCGAAATATTACTTTCATTTCATCCAGCTTCGTAGAGAGGACTAAAACTTCATCCTCTAGCTCCTGTAACGATTTTTCTTTAATTCTTTTATCCTCAATCTTACGTTGTTTTAATTTTATCAAGTTTAAATGTTCCACGTATGTACTGTCAAGATTTGTCTTTTGATAAGCATTTACAATTTTACTCAACGAATCATAGCTCTCCTTGTAGGAATAGATTTTATGTAATTTTTCATCCAATTTTTCCAATTCCTTTGTCTTTTCAACAAAATAACTACCTTGTAATTTGGTCTGTATTAATTTCTTGTTTGTTGTTTTTTCATATATCTTGGATTTTATTTGTTCTCTGTTTTTCAGGATGGCATTGACTCTTGCCATGTGGATCTGAATTTTTTGTAGTTCTGATTTTCTATTTTCTATCTGCTTTAGCTTATTTACCAACTCATTTTTCTTAATTTGATTCTCCCCAAGATCCTTTTCAAATTTGTCAAGATTATTTTTCAATAACTCTTTGCTTTGCAAAAATTTCTTTTCCATTTCCAATATGTGTTGTTCATTCAACTTTTGTTTGCAATATGGACAGACTGCATCATGCCTTAATTGTAACACTGAATCAAGTTCAGAATTTTGTTTTGATATTTCATTATTGATAGACATTATCTCTGATCTAATACCAGACAGATTGTCAGAAACATGGTCCAATTCCGTTTGGAAATCAGCCATGTCACCAATGTTACTTTCTATCATCACCTCTTCCTTTCTCAAATTATTCAAGTTCTCTGTTTCATCTTTGATTTCCTTTAACTCCAAAGTGAGCTCTTCTAATTCCGAATCTAAAGTTTTTACCTTAGAGTTCCACATTTCTCGCTCATTGCTGATGTTGCTTTCTAATTTTACTTTGTCAAGTAATAGTTTATCATATTGTGAAGCCTGTTCAGTAACATTTACTAGCGCCTCCCTTTTTTGAATATAATCTTGATATTTTGCACCAAGATCACTAACTATTTTTTCACTCTTGTAAATATCGTTTAATTCATTATTTAATTTACCAAGTTCCAGATTGGTAACTTCTTTTAGCTTCAAATTCTTATCCAACGTTGATTGGAGATGCAAGATCGAAGATTCTGCTTGTATTATTTTCTCCTTCTGTTGTCTTGTATCCAGCATTTTCTTTAAAATGGATTGAATCTCATCATTCTTGCTAACTATACTATCTTTAGTATAGTCAATTTCGTCTTTCAGCGATTCTGTAATATTCTGTATGCTTTCTAGTTCCTTTGAGTAGTTACTAAGATCATTAATCACAGTTTTCTTTATCCTAGTAATTGTTCTTATCCATGAAGAAAATTTTTCTGCGTTTTTCTTTGCGATACTATATTCTTCTATGCCAAATGCCCTTCTTAGTATTTCAACTCTTCTTTCATTGTTAGATGTCAATACATTTTTCATCATCTCTTGAGGAGTGTAAATTGCGAATCGATATATTGTCGAAGTTGTTTTTGTTTGTGTTCTTTCGTTGATTCCAATTATATTTAGAATTTTAGACTTTAATTCGCCTACTGAATACGAATTTTTAACTCCATCTTCATAAAGAAAGCCTTCATCCTGAAAAATTTTATTTCCTCTTCTCAAAAGAGATCTAAAAACACTATAACTCTTGCCCCCGCTTTCAAACTCCAAAAGTACTGAACCTTTACTTTCTCCAATTCGGAGCAGATGATTTGCATCAATATCACCTAATCCAAATAGGGCGAATTCAATAGCAGATAGGATTGTTGATTTTCCTGATCCAATGTCACCTTGAAATAGGATTCGGCCCATAGGAAGTTCAATTGTCGTTTTTTCTTTATAACTTCTAATATTGGTGATTTCTATCTTCTTAATTATCATAAGATTATCTTTATAGATGTACTAGGAATATGTAAGAAATAAAAGATTATTGTTCTCTTATGGTGCCGTCCAAATTTGACTTTATTGTCTAAATTCGATGTGATCTCTTTAGAAGTGAGCAATAAAGCAAGTTGTAGGAAAGACCCACGGAATTTAAAGAAATAACAGAAGATATACAATAAATAATGGAGAATTCAAGAGATTAGCATTAACCATTATAAGTTTTAAAGTCCTAGATGAATTTTAATGAATATACTAGCAATTATTTTGGTAGGAGCCATTACTCTTTCATTGGGAATTTCATATCCAATGACGAGTCTAGCACAGCAAGATAAAGAATCTGGAGAACAACTTCCAGATCAGATAGATGTTCCGATGAATTTAACCCTGAAACTCAAGGATGGTGGAAATGAAGAAGTAAATGCAACTGAAGCAAAAGACGTTACTGTAAACCTAAAGGTACAAACTGGTCAGGATGGAAGTCCTACTGAGATACCAATTACAGCAAAAGTGTCAAATGATACTACTGTTAAAGACCTTGAGCTATGTGCCGTAGTCCAGGAGGGAAATGAAATGTGCAATTCACTTGAGGATTTAGTGAAGGTACCCGAAGAGAATCAATCAAATACAACATCATCTGATATGTCATCAGACGATTCATCAGATTCTGGCAACTCGACTGAAAATGAAGATAACTAGGATTTATCCTAGTTTGGGCTTTTTTTTACTTTATTTTTCTAAAGTCAGATTTATTGGATTTAGCTACCCCATACTGAAAATTTAGAATTAAACTTAGAGGATATTTTCAAAGTATGATTTCTAAGCGGAATTACAATATATTATTAAATTGATTTGAAGGAATAATTACTAGAATTACTTCAGATCTCGCATATTTTTATAGCGTTCTGAGGAATTGCTGGGTTCTGAGGGTATTCCAGTCATTCTTTCCTTGACTATTCTTAGCTTATCTACTGGTGAGCCAGATTGTGGACTTTCTAATGGTTCCTCTCCGTAAAGAAATTTGTTGTGAATTACATCTTCGTTACTGCTAAGCCAAATATATTCTCCGTCATAAGCGTCTGCCATACTCTTGGGAATCCAAAAACCCCTTTTTCTTACAAGTCCCTTTTCAATAAGAAAATGATTCTGAGATATACGTTTAATGTGGCCAAGTTTTTTTCCATCATTGGATTTTACTTTTTTGCCTTCAAGCTCTCTCCATAATATTGTTGGACCTGTTATATTTTCTTCAGGCATATGAAACAATGGTCAACATTTGATATAACGGTATAAAATCTCGTAACCTATGGAATCGTTAAATTCCATATTGATCAGATAATTATCAGACATGGCAAAGGTAAAAATTGCGGGTAAAAAAATGATTGGCAAAACTGTAAAATCATTTGACGGTAAAGACCTTGGGAAAATAAAGAGTATCACTGCTGATTATGTTGAATTAAAACACGGCAATGATCGCTATTTCATTCCCAAATTACATGTCAAGGAATTCGACAAAGAGAATCTATACGTGTTACTGATGAAAGATGAAATAAAACAGAGATATGAAAGAAATAATCCTCCACTGCAGTCCGATATTAAGTATGCAGAACATTCTGGACAAGGTTATGCGGGTTACCATGAGGTGATACCTTTTATGTCCAAAGAACCGGATCTACAACTCAAGGGAAAACAATCAGGAGATGTTTTGACTATTCCCTGGGAACAAGTCATACATAAGCACGTGAGAACATCCGATAATATTGATATCGGAGATGTAGATAAAGTTGGCAACGAATTCATTGTAGTGAGAGATGGAGTGGCAAACATTCATCTGTATTATATTCCTAAGCCATATATTACAAACTATGATGGTAGTTCCTTATGGATCGAAGTACCTAGCGGACTTGTCGGTCCTAAATTTGAACGTCAAGATGAACCAACGCAAGAAGAAATCGAAATGTTG
>JARBAW010000100.1 GCA_029237505.1 Nitrososphaerales archaeon | reverse complement strand
ATTATCAAAATTCTCTTGTTATATTCAGTCCTTTGATGAAATCCTCTCTGCCCTTGTCTTGGTACAGTGTAAGTTACTACCGCAGGTGAAATTGGACCAAGGGTACCAAGAGCCCTCACACTCTTTCTGGACTTATGCTGTTTTCTTTTCACTCCAAACCTGGTAATTGGGCCTTCAACTCCCTTTCCTCTGGTTATGGCTGAAATATCAATAAACTGTCCTGCTTCAAACACATCCTTGATGCTTACTTGTTTTCCAAAATTGCTTACAACATACTCAATTTTTGATTTCGCATCTTTCCCACCTATCGGTATTTCCCAAACAAATGGTTTCTTCTGAGACAGAGCAGCACTATTAGGATATGAAGAAACTACAGCTACAACGTGTTTAATTTTATCAACTTGCGTATTGATTTCTTCCAGTTTACCTTCCTTGAATTTGAATGGTGCTTTTTTTGATAGATATTTGTCGGTATCTTTTGCAAAAGCGTCAAATATCACATTCTTTCCATACGTAGTTTCTGAATATGCCCTAATTCCAATTATTTTCAAAGGCGGGGTAGATATCAGAGTCGACGAATTCATCACATTCTTGCCAAAATTTGGCGTTTTTTCTCTGTCGTCAACTGATAATACATTTAAATTTGTAACTTTATAGCCAGCAAAACCTAGCAAGGATGATTTCTCCAACTTAGGATCTGCCCAGCTTCTTATCCTAGATTCGAGACTTCGTGCACGCACTCTTGGGTAGAATGCCATACTTCCACGTCTAGGTGCACTATATTTTCGGTGACCCATGATTAAACCGTTTTTTGTTTTCCCTTTAATAAATTAATAACTTCAAGAGAAGCAATGTTTGTAAATTACGGTTTCACAAAGTAGATAAAATCTAACCCTTCTACTCAAGTACGTAGGTAATTATTAATGATTGAAAGCGTACCTAAAATCGCCTCTTCTAGTCTTACCGTCTGAGTACCTTGTTGAGGAAACATATTCAAGAAATAATCTCTAGGCGAGATTTGTTTATTTTCTGATTCCATTATTTTTCTCAGTCCAAATTTAGGACTGCCGAAAATAATAAGTAGATTCTTAGAAGCTTTTACTTTATTCATGAGCGCATCTACATGATCCGTAAATGGCGCTCCCTGCACTGATGTCATTAGTACTTCATTTTTCAGGTCTCCTAGTATTGCGGATAATGAATCTGCAAATTGCACATCATATCCCCAATACCCGTCTACGTCGGCTTTTGAAATATCCACTGCAACTAACTCTGGATTTTTGGAAATTTTTACGAGGATCTTTTTGCCTAGTTGGGAGCCTTTGTACTTTATCATCTTTTCAAGTCCCACGTCAACGTACAAGCAATCGTTTTGTTTTATTACAAATCCAAATCTTACATCACCGTCCTTAATTTTGTTGATGTCAATCAACGTCATGTGATGCGGAGACTTTATTGGTGGTAATATCCCTGCGTGCTTTAATATCCACATTTTGGGATAGATTTTTTTTCTAAGGTAAGGCGGTGTGTCCAGATATTCCAATATTGTTCTAAGAATTTTTTTATCCATTTTTTCAGTTTTCAGGCTTTTGTCGTGGTAAACAATTATCTTGTTAACACAAAATATAGAACACGCACGTGAGATCTGAGAAATCTTAAAACTCTTATCTAAAATCGATTGTGAATCAGTTAGACAAGAGTCAGGAATTGCAATCGATAGATTGGTCAAATAAAAAACTAAACCGTTTATTCTGTTAATAGTTTTTCTATAGTAGCGCCCATCATTCCAGTGGATCCAAACGTCGTTTCGCGGAGAATACCTTTCTTGTCAATAAATATTGTCGACGGAGTACCTCTCAAAGAATATTCTTCAAAGGTTAGTGGATTGTATGGTTTTGTTTCTAGATATGATCTAACCCGTGAAATAATTTCATCCTTGTCTTTTTGATGGTACAGCTCAAAATCAGGAACATTAGCATTAACAACTTCCATGATTTTTTTTTCGTCTATAGGAAGTTCTTCCTTTACAAGTTTATCCATCCCTACTGGGAATGGAATATCATAAGTCAACATTCCTTTATCTAGTAACTTACTTTGGTATGTGAGAGTAGTAAGGGTTTCACCAATGACCTTCTTCTCATTTAATAACAATTTTAAATTTTCAAGCGTATTCTTGTCGAAGTCCTCAAATGCGGTGGCTAATCCCAATATCATGACTCCGTCATCCTTGTATTTTTTATAATTTTCAATGGCTTCAGGTATTCCGTAAATAAAACATCCAGGACAATTTACTTGAAAAACTTCCACAACAACTACCTTGCCATGATAATCCTTCAGTCTAATTGGACCACCCTGTATCCATTCACTAACTTGAAGGTCTGGTGCAGGAGAGCCAGTTTTAACTGTCACAAAATTCACAGCATTTGTTGAATATTTAAACCAATATTAATTGAAAATGAAAATTAAAGAGAATAAAAATTATTGCGGAGTTCTTTTAGAGGCATTCTCCTTCGACTTTGAAGCATAGCTGTCAATTTCATTATTTTCAACTCGCTTCATTCTCTTTGATTTGTTATCAATTTGGGCCATTTTTATGTGTCTGGTTCCAGTCTTTTCTTCACTCACCAGATAAATTGATTCCAATGCCAGACTACTTGCATCTTCCATACTTATATCACCATGATAGCTCTTTTCAAGAAATTCATTTACTTGATCACTACCATTACCAATAGCAACAGCGTCATACCCAATGTAGGTTCCACTCGGATCGGTTTGATAGAGTGATGCACCATTCTTGTCAACTCCTGCAAGGATTAACGCAACACCAAATGGTCTTACTCCGGCGTATTGCGTAAATTGTTGTGCCATATCTGCAAGGTTCTTTGCAACTCCCTCAACGTCCACGGGCTCATCATATATTAGTCTATTACTTTGTGCAAAAAATCTTGCATGGTCAACCTGAGTTCTGGCATCAGGGATATATCCTGCTGCTGCAACCCCTATGTGATCATCTATTTGAAATATTTTTTGAGTGATATCAGAAACTTGTAGTTTTCTAGCTTTTTCTTCTACTGCTAATACTACACCGTCCTTGCTTTTAATTCCAACCGCTAAGGTTCCTCTTCTTACAGTCTCTATGGCGTATTCTACTTGGTATAACCTTCCGTCAGGCGAAAATACCGTAATTGCTCTATCATAACCAGCTGCTGCAGGTAACAAATCAGCTCTAACTTGTTTGCATTCGTTAATTTAAGTTTACCTTAGTATCATACTTTAAATTGTCACCTAAATTTTTAAAAGTCAGGACAATTATTGGAAGAAGAAATAACGTTTCAAGGTCACAAGAATGTACTTTCGCTTCACTCGAGGACTATTGAAATTACCAAAGATCCTAATTTGACAAAGAAAGGTGATTGTATTTTAGGTGTTTCAGCAAACAAAGCATGTAATGATTTGAATTCTTCAATAAAAGATAGATTAAGGACATGCGGAACCGTTGTAAAAATATCGATTGTTGTCGAACCTTTTGAATTTCAAGTGTCAGGATATGGAAGCAATACTTTGGAAATTTCACACGGTCATGATATTGTGTTGAGAAAATCGAATTATGTAGATTCTAGAACATTAGCTGTTTCATGTGATAAATCTGCATTTGACATTCCAAGGAAACTTGTAACTTTACTAACTAATTCAGAAACCAGGGGTGTGATGAAGATAACTATCGAATAACGTGACCACTTCTGCTAATCAGTTACCAGTCCGAAACGTATTGCGCAAAACATAATCTAGATTTGTATCTTTGATATCTTTTCGTATACATGCGTGTATCTCTTTAATAACTCATCTACAACATCAGAAGGAAGCTCTGGAGGTACTGGTTTTTCACCATCTTTAGATAATCTTACCTTATCTCTGAATCCCACTTTAGTTAGCCAATCTCTAAGAAATTGCTTGTCATAGCTAATTTGCTCCTTACCTGCTTTGTATGACTCTTTTGTCCACATCCTAAATTCATCGGGACCAAGCGAATCGGCTAAAATAATTTCATCAGATTGTGGATCCCTACCAAACTCAAATTTCACATCTGCCAATATGAATCCAGCTTTATCTGACACAATGGACATCAGATTATACAAGTTTACTGAAGTATTTCTTAAATAATCTAATTCACTTTTGGTCAAGATTTTTTGTTCTAAAATTTGATCCTCCGAAATGGGCACATCATGGATTTGTGACTTTGTTGTAGGATCAAAAATTGGCTTTGATAATTTTGATGCGAGTTTTAGGTTAGGTTCTAGCCCCATAATGTTCTCTGTGGCAGTATACCGCTCGAACAGGCTTCCGTACAAGTATCCTCTAACAACACATTCAACAGGAATCATTGAAAGTTTCTTTACAACCATTTTATCTTTGCCATCTAACCTAACCATGTGATTATTGGTATTCAGGTAGTTGAACCAAAATTCTGCAAATTTGCACAGGATTTCGCCTTTTCCTTTTATGTTTGTAATCATTGGAACATCATAAGCGGAAACTCTATCAGTAAAAAGAAATAGCAAATTATATTCATCTAATTCGTATACATCTTTCACTTTTCCACTATGTATGAACTTCATCATACATCATTTGACTACGATGTATTTATCATATCGTGTCTTGTTGCTCTAATCCATATTCCTCCCACTTACTTGTTACTAATCTAACGGTACTTTCATCCGCAACTGCTTCTTCCTGTACTGGTCTTTCATAACCTTCTTCTTTCGATTTTTTAGTTGCATCAATCCCCATCTTTGAACCGAGATTCAACAATGGAGAAGCTGGGTCCAGTGTATCAGTTGGCGCATTTTCTATCAAAATTGTATCTCTCTTTGGATCCGATCTGGTTGTAACTGCCCAAATAACATCATTGATGTCATGCACATTGATATCGTGATCTACCACAATGAAGATCTTTGTGAGTGACAGCTGTCCCATACCCCATAATCCCATCATGACTTTTTTGGCTTGCCCCGGATACCTTTTCTTTATTGATACAATTGCCAGACCTTGAAACCACCCTGCAGGGGGCATTGAAAAGTCCACCACTTCGGGTTGGAAAAGCCTTACTAATGGAAGGAATGCCCGTTCAATGACTTTGCCGATGTAAGCATCTTCGAGTATTGGTTTTCCCACAACCGTCGTAAGATAAATTGGTTTTTTTCTCATCATAATACCCGTGAGGGTAAATGTGGGATAAGGTTCAGGGGGTGTGTAATATCCCGTATGATCTCCAAATGGACCTTCCATGTTTAACTCCAAAGGATCAACATAACCTTCTAACACAATTTCTGCCGACGCCGGAACTTCCACATCTACAGTCTTGCATCGAACCAGATCCACTCCCTTTTTACGAGTCATTCCTGCGAATAGAAATTTATCCAATCCTTCCGGGACAGGTGCAACGGCACTAAAGACAGTGGCAGGGTCAGCTCCAATCACTATGGCGACTTCTGTTTTTTGCATATTTTCCCTATTAATCTGATAATGAAGTGCACCCCTCTTGTGAATTTGCCAATGCATAATTGCCTTTTTGGGACCAATGACTTGTAACCTGTACACACCCATATTCCGAACACCTGTTTCAGGATTCTTCGTAACCGTAATTCCAAACGTGATAAATCGACCAGAATCATCGGGAAAAGATTTGAGTACAGGTAAGTTATCTAATGTTGGATTAGTTGTTTCAATGACTTCTGTGACAGGGCCTGAACTGGTGCTTTTGGGTCCGTAATCAGAAATTTCTGAAAGTTTTGGAAGCATTTTGAATTTATTGAGCAAGCCATGAGGCATTTTTAATCTCGTTAATGCAGTCACCCTCTCTCCAATATCTTCAAAATTTTCAATATCAAGTGCCAATTTCAAACGCCTCAATGATCCAAATGCGTTACCAAGGACAGGAATATCATATCCTTCTACATTCTCAAACAATACTGCAGGACCATTATTCTCATACATAACTCTGCGAAGAATTTCTGCAATCTCCAACTCCGCAGAGACTTGTGTTGTTATTCTCTTTAACTGACCTTCCTTCTCAAGAGAGTCCACATACTCTCTCAGGCTTTCAAAATACACATTGATACTTTTTTTATATGAGATATTAGTTTTTTTGATCCGGACTTTGTTAAATAAGGTTGATAGGTTTCTATATCTTCAATTGACTTTACTTTTTTTAAATATAGAATTTAATAGCTTGCAAATTGAAAATAAACGTATCAAGAATTAAGTATAAAATTAACTACAATCCTGTGAATTATAATACAACCACAGGCAAGTATGAGAGTGGAAATCAATCTTATACTTTTTACAGCCAAGCTAAGGTAAACCTGTGGAAATGTGACAAATGCACCATGAAATTTGGTACATTTAGAAGTTTGAGAAAACACAAGTCTGAAGTGCACGCATATTGAGAGGTATTGATATCAATTTCAGTACCGGATCGATTCTTGTAATTTTTTGATTGGCTTCTCAGGACTGAATGGCTTCCAAGAAAGGATCAGTTAATTGATCCAAAATTCTGGCCGTGGCTCCCCATATAACTTCATTTTTATATTTAAATTTAGGCAATCTAGCAATGGAAAATTCCTTCTCATGTTCAATGTCTTCCTCTCGACTTTTAAGCAAGTCTAATAAGGGAGCATCTAATATTTTTTCTACCT
>JARBAW010000099.1 GCA_029237505.1 Nitrososphaerales archaeon | reverse complement strand
TCTTGTTGGAATTCCTTAAACTCAGCTATGCTGTCTGGATCGGACTTGTCAATGATTGCAATAATTTCTGCAGGTTTATTTTTCCACCATGATTCCAAGGATCTCCTAAAGATTTTCTTGTCTTCCTTGTATACAGGTATGATTACTGAAACAGTCAGCTGCTCTGCTTCCTTTGAAGCATCCTTAGTTAAGCCAGGTGTTATTGGTGAATATAGGGTGGCGACTATTTTCTTGATTAGCCATATGGTCCATCTCCAAGTTCCAATTATGCCCAGTGGGATGACCAGCCAATAATTGTATAGAGAAGTTGGAATGAAATTTCTAAAAATGTAATCTTTGAGGCCATTTAACTGGTAAACTATATCATTAATGTCAAACCAAAATGGTGAAACAAGCAATGAAACGGTAAAAATAATAAGTAAAATGTCAAAAATAATGTTGCTAAAAATTCCGCCATGCTTTTCAAGCGATTGGAGCCTGTAAGGATTCACTAATTATTTTCCATTTTCAGATTATTTATTAGTAACTTTCAGAATGGATAGAAGTTAATAACGTAACATGGTTATTGTTAATTCTTACTATATTTCTTACTCTAAAATCAAAAGGAATTATATAAATATGATTAATTATAACCCCCCTATAATAAAGAGGGATTTTGCACGAGTAAGATAAGCATTATTGGTTCTGGTGTAGTAGGAAGTGCAACAGGTCAGGGATTTCACAAGCTAGGTCATGATGTAATTTTCTATGATATTTCAAAGGATAGACTTAGAACTTTGAAAAATAACGGATACAAGGTTGCAGAAACTTTGAGTGATGCAATGTCACAAACAGATATTTCATTTGTATGCGTTAATACTCCTACACATAACTCACAACAAGACCTTTCTCAAGTACTTTCTGCACTCTATCAACTTGCAAACTATCTGAATTCAACTAATAGACGTCACATGCTAGTATTCAGGAGTACAATGCTACCTGGCACTATGCGCAGTGTGGTTATAAATTACCTCGAAAAGAACTGCACCAAAAAGAGAGGAGTAGACTATGAAGTCGCCTATAATCCAGAATTTCTGCGAGAGGTTTCTGCATTGGATGATTTCTTCAAGCCAGACAGAGCGATAATTGGAGATGAAGGTAGTAGCGAATTGTCAAAATTGCTAGTCGATATTTACAAACCGTTGACAAAGAATATTATCACAACATCATTTGAAGCTGCCGAACTCATCAAATATGCATCAAACTGCTTTTTGTCATTAAAGATTTCATTCTTTAACGAAATAGGATTGATATGCAAACATTTGGGAATAGATGACAAGGTTGTGAGTTTGGGCGTATCATTGGATAAAAGAATTGGCAAGTACGGTACTGAATTTGGAAGACCATTTGATGGAATGTGTCTACCAAAAGACACTCAGGCGTTGGCTTCATTCATTAAACAAAACAGAATTGAACCAGATTTGCTTGAAATAGTTCTCAACATTAACAAGAAAATTGAGGACCTTACAACTACAAAACAACTAGTGCCTGGTGCTAGAGAATCTCATTCCTAAAACCAAAATTTTTTCCCTTCAAAAATTTTATATTGGGAGTTAAATTTTTACTCAAGTAATGAATTTGCCTGTTTTTGCCGTTACTCTCGCTTTCATATTAATTTTAAACATTTCACTTTTACCCAATCTGATTGCCCAGGAGGCTAAATCACAGCCCCTAAAAGGGGTAAACATGTTAGGTTACTATACTTCTATACCACAATCACGAGAATTTAAGAATCCATTTCCTGACAATTACTATGACCAGAGTTTTAAGATAATAAAAGATGGTGGAATGAATCATGTACGATATGTATACTATTGGGAATCTTACGTGAAGAATCCAGTAGCATTCATAAACGAACTAAAGTTTGCGGCAACTCTTGCAGACCAATACGGAATTAAAGTAATCTACGATAACCATCAGTTCCATACTTCATCATGGCTCAATCCTCAAAGAGGAACTGGATTTCCTAGCTTTTTATTCCAAAATAATTCAGAATACACCTATGGTAGTGGAGGAAGTCCTTTGTATCCATCAGCGGCTGCATGGTGGACCCAGTGGTGGAATAGAGGAATCAAAGATGTAAATGGTACTGATGGATGGACCTTACAATCTCAATTCTTGAAAAAAGTAGTCAGTACGGTTGACAGCCACGCAAGTACTGTTGGATATGAAATATTGAGCGAGCCGCAGGTACATGATATGAATCAATGGGATAAGATTGGAAAATTCAATACATTTATGACAAATGAATTGAGAAATGTAACAAAAAAAGACATCGTGTACAGCATGAGCATACCTGTTGATCTTGAAAGTAACATTGGCGTCAATGCAACGAATCTGGCAAAAATGACACCGGCTAACAAGAATCATACGGTATTCAAATTTAGTATATACGGATTACCGTCACCTGGTAGCTACCAGGAGGAAAGACTCAAAATGTTCTTGGCAACTGGCAACCTATCTGGAGTGCCAGTGTATATTGGAGAATGGAATAATGTAGCAAGGGATAAAGTAATGAACGAAGAAGGAGACTTTGTATACGAAATAGACCCAGAATCAAGTGATATCACTCCGAAGGATACAAATGCAATTTTAAAGAAATTTAATGAAATAGATCCCTATGGATGGGCATTTTGGTATTGGAACTTTAGACCACACAGAGTTGAGAACTTCAATCTGGTGACAAGCGATGCAAGCGGTAATCTAGTTCCCACAAAATACTTTGATATCCTCAAGAATGCTGTTCAATCAGTAAAGTAAGCTAACAACTACATCTTGAATGAAAATAAGATGAAGATGAACTCTTCTTGATGGTAACGTGTGGCCATAATAAATCACAATTTGTAGCTGTTAGCGACATCCACAAGGTTTAATTCATGTATAAATGTGATAGTTAATGGATAAAGAAGCTAATTGAATCTCCGACTACAGTTAAAAGACGGAACAAAGCAGCGATCCCTACTATTTATTCTTATCCCACTTGTCCTCTCTGCGTATACTCATCTGTGGAATCCCACGGGCTTTCCATCAATTCATACAGATGAGGGGCATTATCTGAGAAAGGCAATTTCCACAGAAATCGGTCAGGGACTTCAGCCGCAGGACAGATACCGAGCCCCTTATTTTGGGCAAATTTTCTTGGCAGGAATATTTAACATAATTGGTTTTCCTAATGCCGAAACGCTTGGAGAGAAAAATCCCGTTGAGCAATTGTATTTAGTTCCGCGTGTGATTATGGGAATCTTGGCCGTGTTTGATACTTTTCTATTATATAGGATCACAGAATACAGATATGGCAGAAATGTCGCAATAATAGCCTCAATCTTATTTGCAGTCATGCCATTTACATGGATGATTAGGAGAATATTCCTAGAAACAATACAGCTGCCCTTTATGCTAACATCAATTCTTCTCATTTTGAATTTAGGCAAGGATCGCCAAATTCAATCGTCTTTACTCTCACAAAAAGATGCAAGTCAACAATCAAGCCAGACTCAGCAACAGCAAGAACTTCAACAAAAGCAAAGATATCAAAGTGACTATACCAAGCTTACTTTAATTATATCTGGAATTTTCCTGGGTCTAGCGATTTTTACCAAGATACCTGCATTTACAATAATTCCTTTAGGAATAATTATGGTATACATGGTTACCAGAAAGAAGAGAAATGTAATTGTCTGGTTAATACCCGTTCTTTTGGTCCCACTGTTGTGGCCCATCCATGCAACATTAAGTGGAGACATGAACGACTGGATAGATGGTGTACGTTACCAAATTAGTAGAGATAGACCTTTGATAAATACAATAAACACGTTCTTCCAGATAGACCCAGTCTTATTTATTCTTGGAATTGGCGGACTTGTTTATTCGGTAATAAGGAAGGACTATTTCCTATTGTTGTGGACAATTCCCATTTTTGCTTTCCTCCAGACAATCGGTTATGTATCTTCATTTCACCTTATACTGTTGCTGCCTCCGTTTTGCATTGCCGGTGCTACCATGATTGAAAAGATTGGAAATAACATTGCCAATGTGAGGCTGCGAAACATGCTTCCCTACGTCAGGATCGCAGTTATTGGAATATTTGGCATATGCAGTATTACCATGCTTATTACTTTGAATATGAATTCGACTTATTATCAGGCGCTTGCCTTTGTACTTTCAAATTTACCGGATAGCAACTCAAATGCAACAAGCATAAGTCCTGCAGATAGAGTAACACTAATAGGAAATCCTCAATACTTTTGGATTCCAGAATTTGTTTTTAACAAGACATTTGATGCAAAGAACTTTTACAGTAAGACACCATTTAAGACAGACAAATACATGATGATTATAGATAGTGGATTTGTTAGAATATTGAATGGAGATAATTCCTCCAGACTGAATCTGGCATACAATGCAACACATAACTTGGCAAGATTTGAGCAGAATATTACCGGTGGGACGGATGTTAATAAATATCCATTTACAAACTTGAAACTGAGTCCTGAGACCCGATTTATTGAGCTCAGATCCAATTACTAGTATATTGAGAATTATTTATTTCCAAACCATTTAATTTGACCTCTTAGGTTTAGTTCTCGTCATTAAATGCGCATTCTTTTGTTACATGCAGATTTTATTGAATATCAACCTATTTCCAAAGAAATACAGACGGCCGAGGATATACCTTCAAAGTCTAGCAAGAAAATAGATGAAGTTATCGTGGCACTTGTTGCCGTCGAAAAAGATGACGATGAATCCTTAACTGACGAAGTTGGAACTGAATTAAAGGCTTATGGCCATATGATAAAGTGTGATAACCTGTTAATCTATCCGTATGCTCATCTGAGCTCTGACCTGGCAGACCCTAGCACGGCGCAATTACTGCTAAACTCCATTGAACAAAAGTCTATAAACTTATTTAAAACTGTAAACAGGGCGCCGTTTGGTTGGACAAAATCTTTTAGCATAAAAATAAAAGGACATCCATTAGCAGAGCAAGCCAAAACAATACAGAGAAAGTCTGATGGTGATGGCAACAAATCCAAATTAGAATTGACTGGTGAGTCAACTGCATTAAAATCTGAAGAGGTGCTAAAATCCTCGTGGTATGTTCAAACAGTTGAAGGAAGTTTTGTTCCGCTTGATAAATATACTTTTGAAAAAGACAGTGCATTTAGCAAGCTAGCTGACTATGAGTTATCAAAAAAGAGAACAGTAGTTGAAGTTCCTCCACATGTGAGATTAATGAAGAAACTTGCAATAGCTGATTATGAGCCCTCATCAGACGGCGGTAATATGAGATACTATCCAAAGGGGCGTTTGATGAAATCACTGATAGAGACCTATGTTACAAAAATGATACACGAATACGGTGGGATAGAGGTAGAAACCCCGGTAATGTATGATTCCAACCACCCTTCAATCCATAGCTATTTTAACAGGTTCCCGGCAAGGCAGTACAGTATTCAATCAGATAACAAACATCTGTTTTTGAGGTTCGCTGCATGTTTTGGTCAATTTCTGATGGCCAAGGATTTTCAAATTTCTTACAAGCAGTTGCCCTTGAAACTTTATGAACTAACAAGGTATTCTTTTAGAAGGGAAAAAAGCGGCGAATTAGTTGGCCTTAGAAGACTAAGAGCCTTTAGCATGCCTGACTGCCATGCCTTTTGTAAAGATATAGATCAGGCAAAGGAAGAATTTGTCAAGCGGTTTGAGTTATCATTAAATGTACTAGAAGGCCTCGGTCTTTCGCCAAACGATGATGTTGACATGGTCATTCGATTTACATCAGACTTTTATGAACAAAATAAAGAATTCATTAAAACCTTTGCATCCAGATTGAGGAAACCAATATTGGTGGAAATGTGGAAGGAGAGGTTTTTTTATTTCATTGTAAAATGGGAATTTAATTTCATTGACAGTTTAGGAAAGGCTGCCGCGCTTTCGACTGACCAGATAGATGTTGAAAATGGAGAAAGGTACAAGATTGAATTTGTTGATAGCGACGGGGAGAAAAAATATCCAATTATTTTACATAACTCTCCTAGTGGAGCTGTGGAGCGAGTCATATTTGCTTTGTTGGAAAAAGCTGATAGAAATAGCAGTAAAGGAATGACTCCCGCATTACCATTATGGCTATCACATACCCAGGTCAGAATAATTCCAGTAGCTTCAAAACACATAGAGTTTGGTGAGAAAGTTTTAGACGAATTGAACAAGAATAATATCAGGGTCGACATTGACGATAGAGAACTTTCCGTCGCAAAAAAAATTAGAGAAGCTGAATCTGAATGGGTCCATTTTATTCTAGTAATTGGGGACAAGGAAGTCGACGGTGATGAACTGGTTGTTAGAGAAAGATTGTCAAAGTCGCAATATGGCATATCACTAGATAATCTGATAGGAAAAATTAAGCAAGAAATATCTGACAAACCATACATGCCGCTAAATCTTCCTGTCTATCTGACAAAACGACCGCTAATTATGGTGTGATTGTATAAGAAAGAAATGGATAGTGATAAAATTTTCATTCTTTAATGTTTTTATATTTCGCAACTTGATCCCATTCAAATGGGTAGAGTTGAGAAAGGAGAAAGCTGTGGTGTAAGTGGATGTTCAGAGCCTGCACAAAGATCCATTAGTGGAAGTAAGGCTAGTATGGCATCAGACTTGCAAGTCAATACCACAAACAAAAGAGTATACCTATGCAGACAGCATTATAAAGAATGGAAAAAAGCAACCAAGGAAGATAGAGAGAACGAAAGGGCAAGATGGGGCTAGTCAATTAGCAATTAGATTATTAGTTAAATTTACTATAACTGAAATATCTGTTCAAACATAATTTCTCGGGATTATCCTTAGAAGAGTTTGTGTTGCAAGTGCACCTTCTCTGTAGTCGTCATTTTTCAGCGACACTTCTACAATGTCCATTGCCACCAGATTTGCAGAATCGTTAATACTTTTTAATATTTTTAATATTTCAAATGGATCTAGTCCGAAAGGCTCCGGAGTTCCTGTACAAGGAACATACGGTAAGTCATAAACGTCAATATCAAACGATATGTAAATATTTCTATTTTTGGTAACCTTATGCAGATGTTCAGTAATATTTTCAATATTATTTTTTATTTGCCATGGATCAAATGTTACTATACCTTTTTTTTCGGCAATATGATTTTCCTCTTTATCTGCCTGTCTGATACCTATTTGTATCAAGTCTTTACCCTGTATGTAACCTTCTTCTATCAATCGATAAAATGGAGTGGTATGGCATAGCTTCATTCCTTCGTATCGAGGTTTTAGATCACGATGCGCATCAAAATGAATCAATAGAGGCGCAGTTGCTGATACGCCCTTGAAGCAAAAATAAGAGAGGGTATGCTCTCCACCAAGTACAAACGGTTTCTTTTTTGTTCTAACAAGTTCCTCTATCAGTGGAGGAATATTTTCATTTAAAAAGGAAAAAGTTGAATCTATTTTATCGTCCTTATTTTGGGGCAACTTGATATCGCCCAGATCAAAAATTTTTGCTACTTCCTTGATGTCTTTTTTCTCATCATAAACATATGTCTCTATTTGACGGCCCGAAGTACTCCTGATTGCTTCCGGGCCCCTGCTTGTCCCTTTTCCAAATGATGTTGTTAATTCCAATGGAATGCCAAAAAACACAATGTCAGCTTGATTAAATGAAATTTGCATGTCAATGTCGCCAAAAGAACATCCTGCTTTGGTTCTTTCAGGGGTAATGAAAAAGGTATCCAAAAGATCTAAAATATTTGTCAATACCTTCTCAAATCCTGTTTATCGTATTGCAAATTTTAGAGTTGGTGGTTAATTTGACCAAAATAATTCGTCCAGGTTACTCTGTCTTGGCTTGCCAATAATAGATTTGAAATTTACATCAAGCGCCGTAAGCATTTGATCAAAAGTAGATTCCATAGCTTCCAAGTATTTTTCAGTATCAATATCCCTGTGATTTGCAAGTTCTACGGGTTTGACTCCTTCAGCGGTCTTTGTCTTTACATAAGAAATTATGTCTCCGGCCTTTATCTGTCGTTGATTTTCGGAGAATTGCATCGCGGCTTTTATATGCTGAGGAATGCCCTTCATAGAATTAGTTGTAGAACCATGTCCGTCAATTGATGTTACTTTCAAGTTTTCAGATGTCCGTTTGCCATATTTTTCTGGAGATTTGTTTATCATAACGTTAAAGGAAAGGTCCTCCAAAGGATATTGATTTGACTCTAATTTTTTTGCACTATCTTTTATGAGTTCTTTAATTTTCTCTCTAGCAGTATCAAAATCTTTTTCAGTATTAACCTTACCGAGTATATCTAACATACTGTAGAATGCTTTTCTAATGAAAGGTGGTGTATGAGATTTCTTACCGGTTAGCCCCTTTACATCGACGGTACCATCCTTTAATACCCCAAGATAATTTTTCTTGAGATTATTGAAAACAACGTAGCGAT
>JARBAW010000098.1 GCA_029237505.1 Nitrososphaerales archaeon | reverse complement strand
TTTTTACCACACGCACAAACACGACAATTAAAAAAGTGCAAATCTAAAACCGTATTAAATCTTAAATTCCTTACTCTATTAATGTATCATTACTACTGGAAGATAGATCTTGTAAAAAATGCATTGCATCATTATGCAACAATATTAAATAAATCAGTTTTGGAATTCAATGTAGAACAAGTAAGTATTGAGTTTGTAAAAGCTAATTTGATAACTGAATCTTATTTTGCAGAAGAATTGATTGATTATATTACTAGGAATGGTATTGTTATAGACTCGGACGCAGGAAATACTATCTTCCATTATGATAAGATAAGGAAAACTATCTTGAACGCCTTAGACTGCTATGTAGAGGGCCTCAAGAGTACAATAAAAATAATGACCGCTAACTCAGCAGATCCCCGCTCAGATTTTGGTTCGATGGAGCAAGAGATAAAGTTGTGTACAACATTAAAGAATCAAATTAAACTTTATGGCAACATGACTCCCATTAATGACAAGTCTTTAATTTGAAATTTTTTTTAATAGTCTTTGATATCAGTAGTAGATTGACATTGATTGAAAATAAGTGATGCAATTCGAATTAAGATACAACACACTTAATATCAATCAAAATGTGCAGATATAATTTTGAATGACAATCCCTCTTCATAAGGACCTTTTGAGATTGCTTTCAATATACCTTGCTGAACTGAGTCTAATCGTTTCTTATCTGAGATAATATCTTGTGGAACTTCAATCTTAACTTCCAATCTAAGCAACAGATCTCTAGTCTTAACCAACGATAAATAATGAGTTTAATACTTAATATGAGCTTGCAGGACATAATTGGTAAACAATAATATCTGTCAGGGTAATTATTTTGGATTTGATAAAATTTTAGCACTTGATTTCTGTACCTAATGACAATGAAAATTTTTGACTTGCCGAGATAATCTGTAATTGCTTGAGACACCATTTCTTGGATAGGAATTGGAATTGTAAGACAAAAATATTACAGTTTTCAATGAATATTATGAGCAAAAGGCATTATCAATTAGCACCTAATCTGTCAATCTGCAGAATAGTCAATGGCTTGTGGCAAGTTGCAGGTGGGCATGGACATATTGATCATGAACTGGCGATGGCGGATATGCAAAGATATCATGATTCGGGATTTACTACGTGGGACCTGGCCGATATTTATGGGCCTGCTGAGACCTTCATTGGTGAATTTAGGCGTAGATTACTGCGAGAAAAAGGTAAACAGGAACTTGACAAGATCCAAGCATTTACGAAATGGGTACCTCAACCAACTAGAATAACACGTTTGATGGTCGATAATAGCATAGAAGCGGCTACACGTAGAATGGATGTATCCTCTTTGGATTTACTTCAATTTCACTGGTGGGATTACAATAATCCGTATTACATGGATGCTCTAAAATATTTATCAGATCTGAAGGATAAAGGGAGCATAAGACATCTCGGTTTAACAAATTTTGATACCGAACATCTGCAGATGATTACTGAATCAGGGATTACAATTGCGTCAAACCAGGTACAATATTCAATTATCGATAGAAGGCCGGAAGTTAATATGGTACCATTTTGCAGAAAACACAATATCAGTTTACTCTCCTATGGAACTGTTTGTGGAGGATTATTGTCTGAAAAATATTTAGGAAAACCTGAACCGTCTCTAACAGATCTAAATACATTAAGTTTGCAGAAATACAAGAAAATGATAGACAAATGGGGAGATTGGAATTTATTTCAAAGGCTCTTGTTGGTCTTAGACAGCATCGCAAAGAAACACAATGTAAGCATTTCAAATGTTGCAATTAACTACATTCTATCCAAAGTTGCGGTGGCCGGTGTTATTATTGGTGTTAGGCTCGGAATAGCTGATCATATTGATGACAACAATAATGTCTTTAGCTTCAATTTGGATGACTCTGATTTTGAATCTATAGACGAAGTAAGTAAAAATGCCAATAATCTCTATGAGATCATTGGAGACTGTGGTGAAGAATACAGGTAGATGATTTATTAACTCACGTCACATATATAATTAATTATTCTCTTTTTAATGCTACTATAGGTAGTAACCTTGATGCTTTCAACGCAGGAAACAAACCTGCTAAAAGGCTGAGTGCAGTTGAAATTAACCAGACTCTTATCATATCAACCGTGAGAAAAACTGGAGCTATTTGGGAATTGGATCCTCCATCGTTACCACCGAATCCTGCACTCAATACGTAAGCGCCGACAATCCCCCCTAGTATTCCACATGTGGCTCCAAATATTCCAATCATTAATGCCTCTGTCAAGAACAATGCAAGTATGTGTCTACCCTTAGCACCGATTGCTTTCATAGTTCCAATTTCCCTTGTTCGTTCAATGACCGACGTATACAGGGTAGTAATGATTCCAACCGCACCAACAACTAAAGATACAATTGCAATACTCAAAAGAAACGCGCTGATTCCTCCAGTAAATTCTTGTACAGTTTTTATAATTGCCTTAACTGTTGTTATTCCTATATCGTTACCATATAGTTTTCTAATTTCTTGCTCTATCGCATCCACGTAAACCCCAGATCTTGCCACCACAATTAACGAATCAAATTTTCCAGATTTGTGAAACAAAGCGTTTCCGACATCTGTGTTGATTACCGCTGAATTATCAATATTTGGATTTCCGGTTTGTTTTATTATTCCCCTCACAACAAAACTTTTCGATTCTTGTTCCCTCTTTCCTGTTGTAGGATCAACAAAAGTGTATGTGGCTTTCACAGTTTGAAACAATTTTAAGAATGGAGCTGGTTCACCAGGAGGGTTTGCCAAATCATTGGAAATGATAATGGCTGACGGATCATTTTGTTGTACAGAAGATCCCTCAACAAATTCAATAGTGGGAGAAAGTACTGTTAGTTTCTGAGGATCCATGGAAAATACTTGATATTCTTTTGAATCTCCTTGTGATTGCAATATAACCTGAGCTTGATATGATGGAATTACATCATCGACAAATGGCAAGGATTTTAATCTATTTTCAACTGCTGCGTTTAATGTAATTTTTGGAGTTGGCGGTGGACCGACTGCTGGTCCTCCTCCACCTTGTTGCACCTGTGCCGGATTAATAAAAATGATATTGGCAGCTAGATTACTTAGCTGTTTGTTGAAAAAACCTCCAAATCCGGCACTGATACCTCCGACAGCGACCATAAGACTGCTTCCCACCATGACCATTATGATTGTCAGAATAGATTTGGTTTTTCTTTCTTTCAATGCATCAAAAGATAAGATAAAAATTTCCTTAATATTCATAATACATACAACTCGTTTCTTTTTCTGAAAACTTTACTTGAAATTTGAACCTTCTTCACCCAATAATGATTCAATATCCTCGTTGTTACCTTTGTCGTTTGCATTATCATTACCAGAATCTCCTTCACTATATCCGGGTTTAATGTTATTATTGCCTGTTTTCCTTTTTGATCTAAGCCTTCTAAAAACTAATACACTGACTATTCCCGCTATCGCGAATATGATTAAAATTAGTAGCGAATCATAATTACCCAAGAATCCCTGACCCTTGTTAGTTGTGGGGACAGGAGAAATAAACTCTACAGTTCCATTGTTAATAACAGTATAACTATTTCTCAGGTCATCACTATATGTTACTTTTAATGATACAGGATAAACCCCAGAAGATGTGTTATTATTCATTGCTAACGGAATACTAAATGGGAGCGGAGAATTCTCTTCCAAGTCACCAAGATATTGAGGAAAGGAAGAGGCAGGAATGAGAATAGTCTTTTTTGCAAATGTTTGCGCAGATGATGGTAATTGTTCCTGACTTTGAATAGATGAACTAGATGAATTCAAAATCTCAATAGTGGTGAATAAGGCTAGGGTATTGCCCTTATTCAGAATATTCCCAATGAGGTTTGGACTGCCTCCAATATAATTAATAGCAAGATCATTGATATTTACAGTGATATCACCTATCACATTTGCACCTAAATTAAAAGAATCAGACTTGGCCTCATTATTATCTAAATATTGTATCGATATTTTGAAGGATACAGGACTATTGATCAAAGATTTTGAAGCAAAGACTCTGGTCTCAAATTGTTCTGTAGTAAGCGGGTCTATCTTATTCAAATTCCATTTAGAATCCCCAATGATTTTTATTGAGCTGGACTCTGAATCAAGGGAGATTACAGCGTCTATAATTGGATTATCATTGGTATTGGTTATGTTGAACCTTAATTCATCCACTCTACCTGCAATCAGGGATATTGTGTTCCTATTTGAGGTTGTGTCCAAACTACTGTCAATATTTGACGTGCGATTGTTTTTAATATCATTAAGCATAGGCAAGTTATCGTCAGAAACAAATTCGCTAACCTGAGTAATAGGATACGTTAGATTCTGTTTGTTAGCCCCATGGTTTTCAGTACTAACTAATCCATATTCTCCATTATTCTGATTAAAGTTGTTTGATCGAGCAGGCGAGTTGCTAGTGGTCTTTGAAGTAGTAAGTGAAGATGAAAGAGTCAGTCCAGATTGGGGAGATGAAGGAAGGATATGAACTCCCATCGATTTGTCTAATGTCTTTTTGTAACCATATGCATTATTGTATGATATCCTAAGGTCTATATTTTCAAGTATGCTGCCTACTGAGTTGCTTGCAAATATTACAGGATTTATCTGAATACTCTCACCCGCTGGAATTGTGCCCACATTAAATGTTGTGGTTCCTGCACTAATCAAGGGAATTACAGTAGATTGCTGTAGTGTAGTTGAGGTACCATTACCATTATTACTAGATGTAGGAATCAAATTGCCATTATCGAATTGATCCTGTTGATTTCTGGATGAAACTTCAACTATAACACCAGTAGCTGCAGCAGAACCTTCGTTCTTAACGAGAGTTTGTACGACGTTAGGTTCTCCTGGAACCAAACTAACCACGTTTGGAACATTCGAATTCCTATCTGGAAATGTCTGATTTACAGAATGGGAGGATTCAAAAAATGAAAAAGCAAGTGTGTCCAAAATAACTTTGCCGCTGAGCATAAAAGGGACCTTTATTGTTCGATCTCTCATATTTTCTTCATCTTTCTCTGCTATGTTAAAATAATCAATGTTCAGCGAAGCAGTATATTCCTTACCTACTTGAGTATCCTTGGAGATATTCACTGGAAAGTATAGAGTAAATGTTTGGCCCGCTTCTACAAGACCATTATAGCTAGCTAACGAAGTATCATTATCGATATTCTTTGGGGTAATATTTGATGAAAACCCAGATGGAAAATCAAGTGATGCTCTTATACTCGTCACATCAGAAAAGCCTCGGTTAATAAGTACTATGGCCAGGATAGAATCTCCTTCTCCCGGTCCTACCTCCTGTTTTGTTACAGGAGGAATATCCTGTGTAGCTGATGAATCTGAGGAAGTTGCGGCGATTACCGATCCCTGAGCAGTTTGATCCGTGAAAAAGGAGTCTATAAACGCAAATTTAGTAGGGCCTTCATTTTCATCGTCATCATCATCTTCATCACTAGACGAACTAACTGAAGGAGCAGTTACTGTGTTTGTAATTATGACTGGCGCTGGTGGTTCTTGTTCTGGAGGTTCCTCTTTAGGGGGTTCATGATCTGGGGGTTCTTGTTCTGGAGGTTCCTCTTCAGGGGGTTCTTGTTCTGGTGGATTTTGTTCTTCATTTGTAGGAGTTTCTTCTTGTTCTGGTGGATTTTGTTCTTCATTTGTAGGAGTTTCTTCTTGTTTTGATTGGTCATCCTGTTTTGGAGGATCTTTTTCATCTGATTTTTCTGATGATCTAGCCTCATCGTCATCAGTATTCTTTCCAGATGATTTTTCCTCCCCAGTACTATCGGAGGAAACTTCTTTGTCCTTGTTATCATTACTGTCCCCCGTGTCTGCTAATACCAAGGAAACAAATGTGGAATATGGACTAAGAATACTTCCGTTTAGAAATAAGCTTATGCATGCCAATAAGAGGAAAATTTTTAGACAGTCAGAAGAATTGATGAAATTATAGGTACTATTGAAGTTCATTTTCAAGCCCCAAAGTTTTTTACTTGTTTTTCGATTCGTCCATCTTTGATGTGTATGGATCTATCTGTGTTTGCTGCCAATTCAGGATTGTGGGTTACCATAACTATAGTTCGTTTAAATTTGTTTGACAGTAGTTTTAACAATCCAAAAACATCTGCGCCTGTTTTCGTATCCAGATTTCCTGTTGGCTCGTCTGCAAGTATGATAGCAGGGTTATTCATCAATGATCTTGCTATAGCGACCCTTTGTTGTTCCCCACCGCTCAAATTGGAGGGTTTAGATTTTAGTTTAGACTTTAATCCCAAGAAATTTAGTAATTTCGTTGCCCTCATCCGTCTTTCAGATTTATTCATTCCACCTATTATTGCTGGAAATTCTACATTTTTTAGTACATTTGACCTATTGATTAAATTATATGATTGAAAAATAAATCCAATGGATTTGTTTCTTATTGTGGCCGCCTGAGAATCATTCATTGAAAAGATATCAGTACCATTGATAAAGACCTGACCGCTGCTCGGCCTCTCTAATGCGCCTAGCATATTAAGCAGTGTACTTTTCCCACTCCCTGATGGACCAACAATCGATACAAACTCACCTTTTCGAACACTAAATGAGATGTTTGTAACTCCTATCACTTTACCCGCTTGTGACTCCCAGAATTTGTTGAGGTTCCTTGCTTCTAGGGCCATTGATTCATTGTCATGATTGGATTTAATTGATCTATCATTGTCACACGGTGAGTTCATTCGGTGTTTTGCTAGTAATATTTGGAAATATTAAAGTAAATAGGGCAACAAGACGCCAAATATTGGCAGTTATTATAGTTAATTTGTCCAATGTTAGTCGTTCTACTATAAATAATGGATGAAAAAAGACCCAGATTAGGAACTTAATTACAGATATCGGAATACAATTTTGTCATCATATCAAATGCCTATTGATATTAATTTAATTATTGTCATTAATCTATCTTTTATCTACAAATACCCCACAAAGTAGACAACAACCTTTTATAAATGTCTACTATTGATTACAACACTTCATGCAACAACCCATAATAGACAAGATTGACCTAAAAATAATTCAAGTCCTTGCAAAGGATTGCAGAGTTTCGTATAGAAATATTGGTTCGGTTGTAGGCCTTACTACAAAGAGTGTTAGAACAAGGGTTATCAAAATGGTCTCTAATGGTGTAATTGAAAAGTTCTTCGTTTACATTAATCCTGCAGTACTAGGATATGGGACTGAATGTATTCTGAAAATGCGATTTAATGAATTAACGGAAAATATCATAGACCGTCTTAACCTTTTAGGAGATCTGTTCTTGCATGTTAGACAAATTGGAGGAACTTCTGTATTTTCATTGGTAGTAAAAACTGGATCTGAAGATAAAATTCCCCTTTTGATTGATTCACTGAAACCTGCCGTCATGCAGAGCATGTTTGTAAGTCGACCTTTTGTACAGAAAGGGCCTAAGGAATTAGATTTTAAGATAATAGAATGCTTGTTACCAAACCCGCGGATGCATATCTCTGAAATTGCGAAAAAGCTTTCAATGTCTGCAAAGACTGTCAGTAGAAGATTAGACAGCTTGAAAAATAATAATATAGTGCAATTTTCAGTACTAGTTAACCCTGCATCTACTAGAGGTTACATTCAATTTGTTATTGTGATATCAGTTAAAGAAACACTCTATCAATATGTTCTTGAATCAATCTATCGTGAACTATCAGGAAATCTTCTTCTCCAAGCTCCTGTAACCAGTCCTGATAATCTAATAGTACTGATAATGTTCAGTCAGGATATATTTACGGTAGATTCAATCCTACGGAAAGTTGAATCATTTGATGGAGTCAAGACAGCAGAACTCGATATTCTAACCGGAATAACTCTCTCACAGGATTGGATGGTTAATGAAATTGAACGTAGATTGACCAAAATTGAGAATACAAATATCAAAAAATCAACTAGAAGTAAGGAACGAATTGTGAATTAAGTAAACGCTTTAAAATGTCTAACGTTAAATTTTTTATGAAAAGATTTATGATGTAAATAGTCGCATATAGAGCGAATATAACGGTGGTAGAAAGTTGCACCACAACCATCTGTAATTGATTGATCATTTGTATAGTAACGCTCTCAGTTAGAAACATCAGGATAAGTTTCTTTCATCCAACATTCATAGCATACCTCCAAATCTAGTTGAAATACCTCCTTTTCACTTTTATTGCATACATCACACAAGTCTTGCATTGATAGAATCGAGTAATTTCGTATAATATTTCATAGCTATCAAATATGTTTAGTCTCCGTGTCAACTACACTACTCAAATATTATGATTATATAACTCGGTTAACTCTATAATTAATCCATCATAGAAATTTCTAATCTAACTTTATTTTTTGACCTTTAAGTGGTATCTTTATTACAACCGAGTCTGAATTTTGTTCATCAATTTCCTGTTCGTTAATTTCCTCGGGTTTTGGCAAACGTTTTTGCTCTATTACCAGTTCTTCATGTGCAAGTTCAATCTCCCTTTGTGTTGTTTCTTTTACTTTTAGTCTAGTTTCTTTAGCTGGTATTTTGCGTTGACTCTTTTTTGAGTCAAGTGTTCTCTCCAATTGTGTTTCATTGCTTTTCCGCACTGAATCTTCATTTAGTAGACGGAACGAATTAGCTTCTGATCCTGATAAATCAAAGACAATAGTATCACCATTGAAACTCCTTGCCATTCTTTTAGGTAATTGAAATATTTTTTTTTCAAATTCATTGCGCGTTATAACATATTCAGACGTAACCTCTTGAACTTGACCTAAATCATATTCATCGTTACCCCTTGCTTTCTTCTTTGTGACCAAGTCCCATTCAATGTGCGATCCCATTTGCATATAATAATGACCTCATTTATTATATCAGTTACAACCATATGCGAATTTAATAAACAATATTGCATTGTATTTATCGTGAAAGAAGATCCGTATGAAGAATTTAAGAGATCAAAAAATAATTTTGCCAGTCGTAACTCATCTTCAGACGAAAATAAAGTTCGGAAAAATCGTGAATATGAAACTGATAAGATAAGGATAATCCCTCCAAAGCTACCGAGAGAATTTATGCACATAGTGCG
>JARBAW010000097.1 GCA_029237505.1 Nitrososphaerales archaeon | reverse complement strand
TCTAATATAAACATGCTTTTTGTCAGCAGGAATATTGCTGGTCCAAGTTACAATTACCTGATCTGCATCTGTAGATACTTGAGATTCTCCACCATCTATGTCTTCATTATTTAGTTTAAGAACTTGAGTGATATTCTGTATGTTGTTGTAATCTTTATGACTTTTAATTAACAAGATTTCCGTATCTTTATTATCCCTTTTATCCCAGGTTACATAAAATTCGTCGGCACTTGCAGCTATTTTGGGATAAGCTTCCAGATCACCTTCACCTATCTCCATTGACTCTCCAAAAGTCTTACCTTCATCACTACTCTTTGCTAAATTTATGATATTACTCGTTCGCATTCCAAAGCTATTCCAAACTATGTAGACATTTTGTCCTTCTGCTGCTAGTTCAGCATGGTATGGACTTGATGAATTCTGGCTTACCACGATACTGTCAGAAAAAGTCTTTCCACCGTCTAAACTTTTGGAGAACATTATCTCTCTTTCGCCCGACGAGTCGTCTGCCCATACTACGTAGATATGATTTCCAACACTTGCTATTTGGGGATGCTCTGAAAATCCTGCGTTATCACTTAGGTTTATTGGTGAACTAAATCTGTTGCCGTCATCGCTACTCTTTTTAAAAAAGATATCGTAATTGGTAGTTCCATCGTCTCCAACAGATTCCTGCCAAACTATGTATATGTTACTTGAGGATGAGCTTATTTGTGGATATACAGAATCATCGTCGTTTTGAGTAAGATTGATTGGTTTACTAAGGTTCAATTTTTCAAAATCTTTTTGGATTTGTTCGGTTTCTATGCCACTTCCCTGAACAGCCATTGATGATACTATTGTGAGTAATGTAACTATCAATAGAGAATATGAGGAAGAGTTCATATTATGTTAGTATAACTTTCTTGTTATTTATCTGTGCATTGGAATGTACTGATTAACATGACATGTAAATTCTAACGAATATACGATTGTATATTGATCTTTGGAAAAAGCATGGATCTGAATCGTTAACATAATTTCGTGTTCTAAGTACAGGAAGTTTTTGAAATCGCTGGAGTGCATTTCTATCGATGAGGTTCGTAATGTATCAGGACAAAAAATAAAATAGTCTGACTATCCAATCTTTGGAAACATAGAATAATATCACAAGCGAAAAAATCGGATGATCTAGTTACAATCTAGAATAAATATGATAACTCAAAAGTCATTGTTGATGGTTAGTGTTCTTTGGCGTGATTCCTGGCTAAAACCTCTCTCAATTCACGATATAGAAACAAAACTTTGTAAATCTTGCAAGAAAATTTTAAGAGACAAAGATTTTGTTACATCCTGTGAATTCTGTGAAATTGGTGTAATGCATGATAATTGTGCGAATGAACATATAAAGACAAGACACAAGGAAGAAGTTAACAAGAAAATACAACTGCATAAAGATAAACCCTTACATGAATTTCAATAATAACTCGAAATTAATGGAAATTAAGAAATAATTATGCACAATTCTAATTCAATAGCGAAATGGCGAATATTAGAGAATGTATTAGGTTGATCACACTTTGCACCTTACATAAATCTCTGGAAGCTACTTCTTGTTCTTAAATTCAGTATCGAATGAGAGTTCCATTTAATATTTATAATAATGCTGCAGGTTCACATGGGATGATTTATTAGTCAAAAAGAATGCACAAAATTGAAGAATTTTTTCACCGAAAAGATTATTTATAGGAGGTAGAGAATTTTATGAGGATGAACAAATACGTACCTGTTTTGCTGATTTTTGCAATTGTATTTTCAGCAACGCAACTTTTAACATACAGTACGGCAGAAGCTGGGAAATATCCGAGACTAAGGGCTGATGCGGGAGATGATTTCAAAACATTTGAAAATCAACAAGTCACACTAGATGGTTCAGGTAGCAAGGGCGCTTTTAAAAAATTTGTTGATTATGAATGGGAATTGGTCCGAGTAAATGGTGCCAAGGTAACGAACCAACCATTCCAGATAAACAACAATGATGAAAAGCAAGCATCGTTTGTGGCTCCAGACGTACCATCAGGGGAAGTTACCTATGAGTTCAAACTTAAAGTTCGCGATACCGTTGACAGAGAAGATGATGATATCGTCACAGTACATGTGATGAATCAACAAGTTCCGACCGGCCCTACCTAGCGTACAATAATTAGACCAGCTAGTTTAGCGATGAGACCTACTCGGTTTCATCGACTTATTTTATTTATTTATTCACGTTCACTTTTCATGTTCCTCAGTTTTTCAACTCGCTTTTCCACTGGCGGATGGGTGGAGAATAAATTGGCAATAGAATCGCCAGAGAGAGCAGGAATAATGAAGAAAGCATTCAATTTTTGAACATTTTTCAACTCGTTTGGTGGAATAGCTTTCATTTTGCCGCTTATTTTGAGGAGAGCTGTTGCCAACTTGTCAGGATTGCCGGTCATAATAGCCCCACCTCTATCTGCAGAATATTCCCTGTATCTTGAAATAGCCCTAATAATCAGGAAACTCACTAC
>JARBAW010000096.1 GCA_029237505.1 Nitrososphaerales archaeon | reverse complement strand
TCAACTTGAAGAGAATAGGAATAGACAATATTCTCTGTTTGGAGTAGGAAAATGTCTAATAATGGGATGCAGTTGCACCAGTTATGTCGATAGGATTGAAAAGATAGACGAAGAATTATTATGAATGAAACTATCTCAAAATTGTATATAGTGGAACTAATTTCTGTGATTCAATGTACTGCGATTTAGTAAATAGAACATGATTTACCAATGGGCGCGTTAAAATTGAAAAATTCCAAATTTTTGAACATAATATTGCCTTTCATATCTTTGAGTCTAATTTATTCGACAATGCTCATTGGTGTCTACATCTCTTCTCTGAACAGGGGTGTTGCATGTCCTGACTGGCCGCTTTGTCCAAACGGTTTTGCGTTTCCTTCAGAGAAATTTTTCTACGAGCACTTTCATAGGCTTGTGGCAATAGTCGCTGCCATTTTTACTGGTGTAACTTTGATTTTCATCAGAAAAAGCCTTTGGAGATTGAACAAACTCATCGTAGTAATAGTAACCTCTCTAATTCTTATCCAAATTATTATGGGTATTTTTGTCATTACAAGTAAATTGAATCCCATCATTGTCGCAGTACATCTTTCTACAGCAGTAACTATTTTTTCACTAATTTTTGTGCTTCTCAGGGAATCGTATTTGGAAGTAAAGAAAGGAAGAGTTTAGTACAAATGAGTAACAATGATTTCTAGAATCCACAACAATGGTTGTATCCCCCGGTAGTAATGATGATAGATGATAAAATATATTTTTCTTGTTGGGAGAATATTAATTGACGAAGAAATTTTTTTTTCATTCATTGATTCTAGACTGCTTTATCTGCTAAATCAATTTGGTGCAAAGATTGATAATAATAATTATTATGCAATCAAGAATGATATCATGAAGAATAGGAAACTATCAAAAAATACAGTTGAAGAGTTAGTGATTCAGATATGTAAGGTCTTAATGCCTGATGGTTATGATAAATTGATTTTGAGATTTATCCTACCATCTATAGAATTTGCAGGTAGACACCTCTTGTATCAATTTGACGACTCAATGGATGCCATAAAAAAACTTGCCAATAATTTTAGAATAGGGATTATTGGTAGTCATGAAAGGGAACTTTCCAAAATTTTGAAAATCCATGGAATGGATAGATATATCAATTGCAGTGTTTTAACTCGCAAGGAAAGTAATGAGCCTGACCGAGAACTATTTCATTTGATTCTAAATATGATGAACATTAGCCCAAGCGAAGCTTTGCTCGTAGGTGATAGACTTGACAAACATGTATCGCTTGCAAATTCGTTGGGAATGGTTTCAATTAGGCTTTCTAATACTAGATTCAAATTGCAAGAAGCTAGAAACCAAAACGAGCTTCCGAAAGTTACAATCAGTTCACTACAGGATCTTACCAAGAGCGACTTTATTGAGGCAAATTTAAATGACTAGCTTGAAATCTATCTACCATTTTTGAACGCTTCCTTTATGTTATTGAATATTCTCATCATTTCACTTTTTTCCAATCTGTGACTTGAATCAAACATGGAATGAATTGCTGCTCCTCCATCGCCAGGCTTCCTCGGAACTATGTGAAGATGTACATGAGGTATCTCTTGTCCAGCATCTTTACCATTATGTATTGATAGTAACGTGCCCTGAACATCTGTTCCTTTTTCTATTTTCGGCAATATCTTATATGCCAAGCTAAACAAATTGATGATTTCATCATATGTAACATCTTGTAGTTTTGAATAGTGATTTTTTGTTATAACTAGTGTGTGCCCTGGTGTAAGTGGAAATGCATCAAGAAAAGCAATTGCATTTTCATTTTCATCAATGATATTGGCATCAATTTTCTTTTGGCCGATTTTACAAAATATACAACTATTGTCAATACTTGTATTCATGTTAATTTACTAAGTCCTTGATTGATGAGATAGTATAACATCCTAATTAAATTCTGGTTTAGAGTATTCAAGATGAAGTATTGAAAAGTGATGTAATGTGCTTAGCAGCAACAAATTTATTTATGCTATTATTGATTGTAACCATAGATCGTTCCCTGTCATTCACAAAACCGATGATCTGTGGATTGAAGTTATGTTTTTTCAAATCCTCCAAAATTAGTGGTGCCAATTCTTCACTTGTTACTATCAAATGGCAACCATTCGTTGCTGCGGTTGAATTTGAAACAAGAAATTCATCTGTCGCAAATCTTGCCAACTCCTCATGCTTTATCGGTACTTCGTTTACCTTAAAGTGAGCTTTTGACATTCTGGATAAATTAACTAATGCCACTATTCCATCTGAACCAACTGGATAAACACTAATTATGTTCTCTTTTGCATCTATTTCATTTCCAAAATCAGCGCAATACTTTGAAATTATCTTACCCAAGGAAAATCTGGGTTGAGTTAATGATCTTATTATTTCATCTTTGATTGAACTTTCAACTGGTTCATGTTTACTTAAAATAGAATTCATTTCCCCAATTTGACTTATTGTGTAGATGCTCAGTGGAGTTAATGATCCAAATTTGTCTGTTAATATCAAAACCATCCCTGGCTGGATGAGATCGTATCTTGTTGGTAATTCCTTTGTCGAATGAGCATAAGCTGTCGCTCCATAGAACAGTTTTCCTAACTTAAGGGAACTATAATCATCAAGTAGTAAATTGTACTTTGCTGCAAACTTATCATTGTTAGTTCTAATACTATCCAGCAGATTTTCATCTGGTGCATCATAGATTGGTAATATTCTAAATCCTGAAGTACATCCTAGTAAGAGTAAGTTTTCGATTGCCGAAGAAAGTGCAATTGATGTATTTATCATCGAATCTGGTTCCTCATCCGGATCAATCAATTTACCAGATGAAATGTTAACGGCGGTATATCCCAACTTATTTCCTCTATGTGTGTCTATGTAATCGACCAGTCCAAATTGTGATTCAAACTGTGATGTGGTTGAAAGAACCACTCTCTTTAACTGATGTTTAGGAGGTTTTTTACCGTAGAAATTATCAAGCAGGTGTGATAGATTTTGTTCATCTTCTGCTACTTCATTGTGAATTCTCATGAGAGAGACAATTTTCTTGTTTTTCAAATCCTCTGATATTGATTCTTTTACGGTGTATATCCTGCGAGTAATATCCGGGCTTTTTCCGCTATATTGGAATGAATCAAACCATGACAGAGCTACCCAGGAATTATGTTTAATTTTTTCAAAGGATTTCTCTAGAGAAAAGAAATCAACCTCGTTAGAGCAATTTGAGATCCAACCAATCGGATCAAAGCCTAAATTCTGGTATTTGAATATATTCTGCCAAAGATCATGAGTCAAAAACTAAAGCCCCCACACACCACTCATACACAACACTAATAATGAATCTTCCTAATGGATAAAAACCGCTCAACTATATTTAAGTTAGTTAGCTTTATTATGTTAAACCGATAAAAAGAATAATAATTATAAGCCTAAAATTCTCAAATTATAATTAATGCAGATAAATAATGATGAAAAAAAGGCATATGGTTCGTTATTGAGCGAAATAGCAAATTCTGAAAAGATGGAATCTAAATCTGCCTCTGAGATACTAAAATGGGGATTTGAGAAATTTGGGGATAAAATGGTACTTGCTTCGAGCTTTGGCGCAGAAGATGTTGTATTGATCGATATGATGTGCAAAATCGACAGAAATCTTACTAGGGTGTTTACGTTGGATACTGGTAGACTTAACCAGGAAACTTATGATCTAATTGATAAGATTAGAAAAAAATATGACATTATCATAGACGTGTATTTTCCGAATGCAAGTGATGTAGAAAAGATGGTCGCAAGCAAGGGAATGAATTTGATGTATGAAAGCATGGAAAATAGGAAACTATGTTGCGAACTTAGAAAGATTGAACCATTGAAAAGAGCTCTCAAGCAATTCGATTGTTGGATTACTGGATTACGTCGGGAGCAAACCATAACTAGAAACAAGATATCAAAGATTGAAGTTGACTCGTTGAACAATAACATTATTAAATTAAATCCATTGGCAGACTGGACTACTGAGAAAACATGGAAGTATATTCACGACAATAGGGTCCCATATAATGAACTGCATGATAAGGGTTATCCAAGTATTGGCTGTGAACCATGTACTAGGGCGATTAAAGAGGGTGAAGACCCTAGGGCTGGTCGATGGTGGTGGGAAAATGACCTTCATAAGGAATGTGGATTGCATTGGAAAGAAGGTAAATAATTATTTTTGTCTTCCAATCTAATTTTACCACATGGTGGTAAATTAATCAATAAACATACTAAAGGAAAAGATGAAGATTTGAAACAATTTGAAGTATCTTCAGATATTAGAACGGATGCTGAAAATATTGCTACGGGTGTTTTTAGTCCACTTGAAGGTTTCTTGAACCAAGAAGATTTTCTAAATGTTCTTAAAGAAGGAAGATTGAGTAACGGTATTCCGTGGACCATTCCTATCATTCTTGACGCAAAAAAAGAAGTAGCAGGTCAAATGAAGGATCTAGGTGATGTTATTCTTTGTTCAAATGGCCAAGGTTTTGCCACACTTCATGTAGATGAAATTTACGACTACAACAGGGACGATATAGGAACTGCAGTATATCGTACAAACGATGTAAACCACCCCGGTGTAAACAGACTATCCAAAATGCAGGAATTCCTGGTCGGAGGAAAATTGGAAGTTTTTCAAATGAAAGACTACGATGAGATCCAGAAATTCAGGCTACATCCAACAGAAACTCGTGCTGAGATTATGAAAAGAGGCTGGAGGACTGTAGTCGGCTTTCAGACAAGAAATGTGCCTCACGTTGCCCACGAAATGTTGCAAAAGGCCGCATTGAATATGTACGACGGATTGTTTGTCAATCCACTAATTGGAAAGAAAAAGATAGGTGATTTTACTGATAGTCTAATAATAGACGCATACGAGTCATTGATAATGAATTATTTTCCCAAAAATAGGGTACTGTTCTCAACAATCCATACCTTGATGAGATATGCGGGACCACGTGAAGCAATTCATCATGCAATCATGCGAAAGAATTTTGGATGCACACATTTCATAGTTGGGAGAGATCATGCAGGTGTGGGAGACTATTACCCACCATTTGCAGCTCAGGAAATATTTAGCGAATATCCAGATCTCGAAATCAAGCCAGTTATTTTTCCTTCATTTTACTTTTGCAAGATATGTATGTCATACGCTAACGAAAAAACTTGTCCACATGGAGCAGAATCAAAAGAAGAGCTTAGTGGGACCATGATTCGAAAAATGGTAAATTCAGGTAAAATACCAGAAAAACATTTAATGCGCCCTGAAGTTTCTGATCTAATTCTCAGATCAGAAAAACCATTTGTAGTTGATTAGCCTTGGTTGAAACACTGAAACTCGGATTAATTGTCGTAATGTTGTTGATAGTATACCCGACATTTACAATTAACGCACAAAGCATAGTTCACGATGTAATTAAATCAAAAAATTCAGAAAGATTTGTTGTTGATTATAATGCATCCAATACCTTTCGAAGACAGCCTGTAGTCTATGAGTTTTCTCATCCTATACCAACAAATTGGCAATTCACGATTCAAAACAATCTGTCGTATTTAGACAGCTCAGATTCAAAAACCATTATAAAGATCCAAGAACCAGCGCCAAGCGAGAAATTTATTGAACTTGCAATGTTTAGTGAAAAAACTGGAAAATTCTGGGTAGCGATAAATACAAACGAATCAGGATATATTAGAGTATACGAGCGTGATCAAGACGGTTGGTCCAGAGATCAGCCAATCTTTGTAGCACATGCAAATAATCAGGGCCTAACCATAACAAATGGCAAGAGAATAATAGTTGACAAGCTATCGGTAAATGATTTTATTGTTGGATCTGTGTCAATATATGGTAAGGATGAATTAACTAGTCCAGACAACTCTAACGGTGGTACTATTTCATTCGATATCTTGTTTGGTAACCCAGCGGACTCTCCGTTGTATTTCGTGCCCTTAATAGTTATCATTGCTATGGGAATAATAATACTTGTCTTGCTTGTCAGAAAAAAACGCGACTAGTTATTTTTTTCGTAGTATTTACATATTTTTTTCAATTGGCATAGACTACATTTTGGTCTAATTGGCAAACATATATTTTGACCAAAAACAACAAATGTTTCATTCACGGCAGTCCAATATTTCCTATCTATTGATTTTTCAAGAACAATCTCTGTCTCTTCTGGTTTTTTGGTACTAACGATTCCAATTCTATTGGAAATTCTATGGACATGAACGTCCACTGGAATCGCCGGTTTTCTGAAGCCATACACTAGCACACAGTTTGCAGTTTTTCTTCCTACCCCTGGGAACGTAAGGAGATCTTCAATATTTGACGGAACCTTTCCATTATATTTATCAACTAGTATTCTTGAAACCTCCTTTATTCTGGTTGCCTTTACATTATAGAAACCTATTTTCTGAATTAATTTTTTTATTTCACTCAAATTTGCTTTCGATAATTCATCAGGATTCTTAAATCTGGAAAATAGCATTGCGATCACATTCGTAGTAGTTTCATCCCTGGTACGAGCCGACAATATAGTCCCTATTAAAATCTTGAAGGGGTCTCCATCTTCCTGAGTTTGCAAGTTTTTCAATGCAGTGGCTCTCACAAGATTGTTATTGAGTAGAGTACTTTGCATTAATGAAATTATTTTTCCGAATTTCAAACTCATATTCCTAACTAGTTAATATTCAGAATATGTTTAATGTTACAAAAAAGTCTTTGGAAAGAAATGACTATTCCTTCTTTTCTTTTATTCTGGCTCTACCGGTTTTTCGTGGGGAAATATTACCTACTTTCCTACCGGGTGGAGTATTTCTACCAACTGATGATTGACGGCCTACGTGTTGATGCCTTCCACCGCCGTGTGGATGGTAAACAGCAGCTTGTGCAATGCCTCTTACCTTTGGATATAATTTACCATGGGCAGTCATGTATTTTTGTTTGTTTCCAGCTTTAAGGAATGGCTTTTCTTTTCTCCCGGCACCAGAAACAACTCCAATCATTGCCTTGCATCTTGGATTTAATGTTGTAAACTTACCTGACGGTAATTTTATGGATACACCTTGAGAAGTATGAGAAAATACAAGAGCCGAGGATCCAGCAGATTTAACAAGTTTTCCACCATCTCCAATGTTCCTTTCCAGATTACAAATGAGGGTTCCGTCAGGAATAGATTCTAATGGTAAAATATTATTTGGTTTGAAATCCACGTTGTCTCCAATCTGAATTTTTCCACCAACCTCCAAACCATCAGGCGCTGGCATGTAGCTAATTTCTTTATCAAATTCAACTTTGGCTAATGGTGCGTCTCTTCCTCTTTCATGAACGATGTCAATTATGGAGCCTACTTTTTGTTCTGATGATTGTAAATTAGGATATTTAGCAGGGACAATTTTTCCTCTTTTTATGGACTGAAACTGTTTACCTCCTCTTCCCCTTCTACGTACTAATGTTCTTTTACCCAAAACAGTCCAATCGAATTAATGAATATCATCAAGATTTGAATCTTTTGGTATGAGTTAGATTCCAATAAGGCAGTTTAAAGACGAATCGGTTTTCAATTCATTCTTTATTTTCTGAAGATAATCTGTGAAATAAAATTCATTTGATATCATATTAGAATGCGTAATACAAGAATTCATTATTTTTCTAAAGTTTTACTAGAGTATATTCTGTCTGCAATTTTGCTAGAGAAGATTTTTGAAGAGTAATCCTCGACAAAGGTATAAAGATAGGCACGATAGTACTTGATATCGTGAGTCAAAACACTCTCTCGCTGAAGGTTCTCGAAGCATATACTCGAGACGTAGGTCG
>JARBAW010000095.1 GCA_029237505.1 Nitrososphaerales archaeon | reverse complement strand
TCGGATAAAAACTGTCTATAATCACCTTCTCTCAATCTCGTTAAAGAGAACACACCGGGACAGAAATGATATACACCTGCCTGCAATCCATCGATGTTTTCTGATACGATGTAGACTTCAATTGGGTATAATGCACCGGTTGCAGGTGCAGCACGCATATAATATTTCCCATGCGGTAATTTCATTTGTCTTGTAAGTCCTGAAGAAAAGAAAAGCAATGAAGATAATAGTTCCGTGCTTATCTTTGGATTTTCTAAAGCAGTGACATGGTTTGTGTCTTTCACGGTAATTACATTAAGCTTAGGCAATGGAAAATCAGTGGGCAGTGCAATAGATGGAATATTGATATAAAATTTAAATGATTTTGGTTTATTATCCCAATCTAGGTAATGATTTGACAATCTAATACTCATTTGAGAATGTTTTGTTTCTTGATGATATTCTAACGCATAATTGATTTCTTTATTCAATTCGGCTAAGTTAATAAAGACAAGCATATTATAATAGTTGATCCTGACGATATAAGCAAAATTCGATCAAGTATTGACGTAGATAATAGATTGACCGGATCTCAACTAAAAAAGTAAACCGGTTTTTTCTAACTACTAATTTTGATTTTAAGTTACCTAGTTTCGCAATTCCAAGTGATAGTAAGTTTGAGAAAATTTAAATAGTTTATAGGAACATTGTTTTCAATGACACTCTCGATAAATTGTAAAGATGCTGGTGATCCGGTCTGTTCTCATACCATGTATGGTGAGACTGAAGAAGAGTTGCTCCAGAATGCAAAAGAACATGGAATTAATGTCCATGGATATACAGAAGAACAGTGGAATGAGGAAATTTCAAAGAATTTAGAACATTTTAGAAAAATCATAAAGAAAACTTGAACGGAAATTCTATATTAACGGATAATATTCAAGTGAAACCATGAATTTTTTGCTGTTAGGTATAGAGTAACAGCTCTGGTATGGCCAGTCGTTAAGATGCTATATCTTGGATTAGTAAAACAATCGATGCTGATAATACCAGTTATACAATCAATATCTGGTAATATTGCTTAAATTTCAACAATAGTTACTAGTAATCGAAAGAGTTAATATTGGTATTATACTCATGAAAGCTAAAAATGTCCGAAGAAGGTATCGCTAGCCAGTTACTTCAAGAAAGTATTGGGAAAACAGTGCTTGTTAAATTGAAGGGAAGAAGATCGGTAAAGGGAAAAATCAAGGGCTTTGATAAACAAATGAATATTGTAATAACTGATGCCACAGAGGTAATAGAACAGCAGTCAAGCAATAATGATAATCCAGAGAAAGGTAGGGAGCAGGAGCAAGAAACTCAAGTTGGCGATGCATTGATACGTGGAGATAATGTAATTACTATCGCAGTTCTATAAGGTATAATAATATATTCTAAAGGTGTTTGTTTCTTTTTTTGGAAACAATGTTGCTTTTATTAGACCGTTAATAGTTAATCAAAAATCTTTATTGCCTCATTGAATTGTTCAAAAGTTAGGGGTTCTACTTTCGCAAGTTGAATATTTTCTTTAACATGATTAGGTTTCTTTTGTCCAATTAATGGGGCTAGGACGTTTGGAGTTGATCTGGTAATTTGTACTATCTTTAGTAATTGATTGTCATATCCTAAATAATCGGGTATTTCTGCGCCAAATAGCTTTGTTTGTAATAAAGGCACACTTGTGAAAACTCCGATGTTTAATTTATTACATGCTTGCAAGATAGTTAGGTCATTATCATTTCCCACCGATTGATTTTTGAGCAAGTAAGCTTCTCTATATACCAAATTGTACGGAAGTTGAATAAAACGGAATCCATGATTTTTTCCTCCTACTTCTTGAGCTATGTTTACCATTTCTTCCAATGAGAGATATTCTCTTTCGCCGTGAGGGAGCCTAAAACAGGTCCACGTTGCCATTCCATAATAGCTTATCTTATTCTTAGATCTGTATTCTTCATAAACTTGAAAGACCCTTCGTATCATTTCGTCAAACTCTTTTTTATCTATATCCTCAACCCAACTCTCATACGCATTATGAACATATACAAGATCAATTGTATCAAGTTGCATATTTGTCAACGATTTATCAATACATTTACTGATATAATTCGGGTTTAATACATTATAACCGGAGCTAATGTCTCTTGGTTCTATAATTCCCTGCGAAATAAACATATTTTGCATATATTCAAGAACATCAACTGTTGGGAAATCCCCATCATTGGTAATGTATCCGTTTTTTGTTGAAATAAAGACTTGTTCACGCGAAATAGTTCCTTCTTCTATTAGCTTTTTCATAGCGTTTCCGATATTTTTTTCTGATTTCATGGAGCGATAGTTTATTGCAGTATCAATTACATTCATAGC
>JARBAW010000094.1 GCA_029237505.1 Nitrososphaerales archaeon | reverse complement strand
TGAAAAATTAAGAGCCTTAAGATGGTTCGGTGAGATGTTGAATAGTAATGGCCTTACCTTAATAGTCTCGCGAAAAGGAAAAGAAGCATTTACATTAGGAAGGGATGCTACTCCCATCCTAAGTTCCATAATTACAGGGAGCGATGATATGCATATCGACAGTATTTCTCAAGTTACTAAGTTAAGCCAGGATGTTAGAAAGAGTAAGAAAAAATGAGAGACAATCAGCATGACTAGTTATCCCGGTAAACTGCTTTCTATGTGAAATTTTACCGCTTTAAGGTTTGACCTGGAGAAAAAATAAAAATGAGTAATACCTTATTCAGGTTGCAATCAAATAAGTTTAGCGCGGAAGGCATTCAAACACTCTTAGTGTGTCCGAGATGCGATGAGGTTTTTTCCAGAGTTTCCTCTGGACCTTGAGGGACGGATCATACAATTCGAGTGTCCTGTTTGCGGTAACGTCTGAAGCCGACCTCTCGTACAAGAATCCCGAAGAAAAGGAGTACCTTGAATTGGATTTTGATTTATCAAAAGAGGATAAGGCAGAACAAGAAGTGGAGAAATGAGATTTATAAATGGAATTACTAGCACAAATTTTCCGGTAAATAGTTAATAGATAGTTCTAAAGACAGTAACTCGATCTTGTCGAGATTCGATAAGGGAAATTTGCTAATAATTGTGATAATAATTTCCGTTGTTCTAATTATGATTGGAATCTGGTACTTTTTATGTCGGCGACAATTATCTTGAAAATAGTAACACCATGCCATCAAGTTGTTATTTGTTAAATAGAAATCAAATATGTTTTAGCCAATGATGAATATTTAACTCTACTCATTGATTTTTTTCGAGATCTGATGTCTTATCTGTATTTCTGTATTCTATTTGGTAATCTAGGTTATACTTCTGCTCTGTGTCTGATCTCTTTTCAGAGCCATCGAGATACAGTCGTCACATTTTAAGTAAGGAGAATATTCATTTCCCTTTGCATCTTTCCCTCGATCAGTTGCGAGTCCTATCTTCTTTTGTTGCTTACACTCACTACAAGTTTCGATCAATCCAATATGATCTTCAACTTTCATAACCAATAATACACAACATTATATAATATTATTAGATGTCGAATTTATCCAAGAATAAAAGCCGTCAGATCGTTTTTAATGTCTATAACTGGCAACGTCATGAAGGATTCAGTGCCTATTAGTCAAATGAAGTGTAAATGTTACTAAAAAAGTATCTATAAGTCGGATAGCATGTGTTCATCTTGCTGCCATGGAATGCCATTCAACTAGTATATCTAAATTAATATTTGCGTTATAAACCCAAAAATTTAATTTGATTTTGATATACCAATTTAAGGTATATTGTGCTTATAATAGCATGACTGAGACAAGATGTGACCGTTGCAAGCAAAGAACTAATTCGCTTTTCGGTATATCAAATATGATGATTTGTGCTGAGTGTCACGCCAAATTAATAACTTCAACAAACTTATAGAAATCGGTTGCAGGTAAATGAAGTGTGAAAAATGCGATAAGAAATTGGATTCAAGTAAAGAAATACCCCGATGCAATGGTTGCGAAAGAATACATGATTAATGTTTACATCTCATTGGTTCTAATAATTCTAATTAGATCTAAACTTTATATCAAACAAAAGAGTATTTGAGATAATGGTGAAGTTTCACACGGCCCAAGGAGTACCTTCGACAGGTGTATACCATTTTGCTGGACATATGCAAAACAGTTCATGTCAGCTCCAAGAAAATGAAAAAAGAATTGAAATTGTGGCCGGAGAAATTTTTCCACCTTGCCTACGTTGCAAAGCTGGAGCGTTTTGGGAAATCAGACTGTAAGTTCTAAGACAAATTGTCCTTCAAAATCTTATATATTTGAGTAAAAAGCTTCCGTTGTGAGAATGAAAATCTCAAGTTTGTTTTTTGTATTGGTATCTATAACATTTACAATAGCCATTTTTTGGTCATCTAATCACGCACATTCACAAATCAAAAATGTGATCCTGCTTATCCTGACTCCTGCATATCATCGCCACCGCCTGATCTGAATTGTACGGATACTTCGGTCAACAATTTTACCGAGCTTTCGGAGCTAAATGGATTTGATCGTAACATTGATGGCATCGGTTGTGAATTCCTAATAGCAATAGTATATGAAAAGTGATTTTTTAACAGATTTTTGGAAAGGTTTTCTTGTTGCTTTAGGCATCTCGGGAGCATTCTTTCTGTTGATTCAGTTACTAGAGTAAATAGTAGGATCTAATAACAAATGTTTTGATCAAGGAGACTAAAAAAATTCTAATTGCGTTCAAGAAAAAAGAGAGGAAGTTATTGTCAGAATGGTAGTACTAGGGCGAACGGATCTAGTGGAATTGGCGGAAATAGATTAATAACTATCGTTGCATCGCCATTTTTAGGATTCTGAGCCACGGTAATACACGTTAAATCACCATTTTCATTGCCGCCATTTGAATTTCCGTCGCTTTTATCATCGTTCTTGCCCTCATTTACTATCTTACAATTGTTTTCTTGATGTACCTTTTGAATTTCTTCGTTACAATTGTTGTCGTCATTTTCTTCACATTCTTCATCATTGTCTGCGAACACTGATTGAACCTGTGAAAGTGCTGTTCCTGTCAAAACTGTCAATAATCCAGCAGACAGAACTACGAGCATTAAGATGCTCTTTGTTTTCATCGTAGACTGATATCAGACAATACATATGTGGATTGAGTAAGAACAAGTGGTAAGAAAGAACGAGAGTATTTTTTCGAATTTTAATCTGAATTTGTAAATAGGAGATTTTTCGCCTTTTAATCTTGAGAATCAATACTACTACTACGATAGTTTTGAACAATACGCGAGTTACTGCCGCTGGTATGGTTAAAAATTGCGCCTAAAAAAAGATAAAGGGTGAAAGTTACAGGGACCTTATGCTTGGTTGTTAACTTAGTTTAATGACGCAAATATATCAAGTGCGTCAGGGTCTACAATTGCGCTTCCATCTTCAGGATTCTGAGCAAAGTTCCAGCAATCTATAGGGCCACTGCTACTACCCTCATTTGTGTTACCGTCACTTTTGTCCTTATTTTCATTCTCATTTACTATTTTACAATTGTTTTCCTGATGTACCTTTTGAGTTTCTTCGTTACAATTGTTGTCACGATTGTCGTTACATTCGTCTTCATCATCAGCATATACTGACTGTGTCTGTGACATAGCTGTTCCCGTTAGTGCTGTCAGCAATCCGGCAGACAGAACTACAAGCATCAACACGTTTTTGGTGGTTGCCATTTGTTGTCGTAGACTAATACTAAACAATGTATAAGTGGATTGAGTAAGAACAATGCGTAAGAAAAACACAGACTTTTATCCACTAAGGTAAAACAGAATTTATGAATAGAAAAATTTTCGTATTAGGCAATCCACTGAATCAGATTAAAGAACCGCGTCCGAATTCTAGTGAACTATTCCTAAATATGTATAAATAAGAACTGCCGTAAATTGTCTAATCATGATGATAGGATTGGCCGGATTATGGTATTCAAACATTTGCGCACCAGTTCTAGTTACAAATACCGTTCTCTAAAATGGTGCAGCTCTACCTAGAACATCCTATATAGAATTGTATTCATAGATATCATT
>JARBAW010000093.1 GCA_029237505.1 Nitrososphaerales archaeon | reverse complement strand
CCTAATGGAAGGTCTAGTGCTCTTGTTAGGACATCTCCAAGTTTTCCTACCATGATATTGAAATTGGTAGGATTTACCAGATCTTTTATCAATATTGAATCTGAGCCTCCAAGTTGAATATATCTAGTAATATACACTCATCCTATATTATCTATTGCAGTTGAAGATACTTTCATGTTTTTAAGTAATGTCGTTCTAATTAGTGATTGTAGTATTAGAAAGTTATATGCCGAGGCCTCTATCCACTCTTGCATGATAACTTGAATTCTACAATTGTCGACATGAAAAATGAATAAAAAGAAATTGAAAGTAATGATTGTTGAAGATGAAGAAGACATTTTGATACTTTACAAAGATTTTCTCTCAGGAAAAGGACACGACGTGACAACTATGTACCTCAATGGTGATGTAGGGTTTGAAGAGATTAACGAGGCAAAATGTGAGATATATTTGATTGACTATAGACTGCCTGGCAATAAAAATGGAGTAGATATTGCTATTCAAATTTTACACAAGTTTCCTTCCGCACCTATCTTGTTCATCACAGCATATGAAAATTTGCACAAGGAAATTTCGAAGATCCCAATTTTTCATGGAAAGAACGTTGATGTTCTTTTAAAACCAGTGAAACTGGACAAAATTGAGAGTACCATGGTCGGTATGATGAATAAGAACTGAATTCTTATATAGATTTCATTTCACTAGATGCGCTAATTTGCTTTCCTTATATCTCTCGAGCTTTGCTACTTGAGAATGATATCTTTCTGAATATCATGACTTCCTGTCATAAAACTGCTTATTGTTGGAGTAGTTTCTCCTCCCAAGCTAAATGCTTTCGTGCCCTTTCGCAGTATCGAAATACTGACACGTTTACTATGTAGGACTTTAGATATTCTTCCAGCTGTTATATCTTTTCAAGTGTTCCTTTATTCTTATTTGCTTGTTCCCCATAACTAAAATTTTAGGTTCCACTATATTCACAGCCACTTTATTACCCGCAAAATTCAATCAAAAATGCGATTTTGTCTCTTAACTTGATGCTAATCTTTTCTTTTGATCCTTTCACAGTGTCTGCTATTTCATCTAAGACTAGTGACGCACCTTACCAAAGTTACTCACTCAAGACAATGCCGGGATCCTGTCAGAAAATTTATTCCATTGACTTTGTTTTATCATTAAGCTGGGTTGATATTATGAACTTTCCATTAATCTTCCATCTTGCACTACCCAATTCTTTGCCTTCAGGTCCCGTTGCTTTTGGTATATCAACCTCTAAATTATCAAAATCGTATGTAACTTCCATATCTTTACCTGTCAACTTATCTACTATGTCTCTTACAACCTCAGACCAATTTGAGATGCTTTCCGTATTTTTGTCTTTATCGTCATTCAGGACCTTTGAAGCTTCTTGTTTTAAACTCTCCATGTAAATTTCTATTCCTCATTTTATTTAACGCTTGCAAAGATAACTTAGCTCGCAAATCTTAGAATCTCATTAATTCCGTAATTAGATCTGTAACCTCTGATTGCACCAGTATGATGTATGAATATGATTATTACACATCATATATACAAGCTATCCTTTCAATGGTAACGTAACTACAAATGATGCTCCCTTTGAATTAGGATTATTATATGCTTCAATTTTACCATGATGAGCTTCAACTATGTTCTTTGAAATATATAGACCCAGTCCCAACCCTTTCTCAGATTTTGTCTTAAACTTCGAAAATAAATGTGGAATTATTTCTGCATCTATGCCAGGACCGCTATCTTTGAATATAATTATAGCTTCATTTGTTTTCTCTTTCTTCTTCAAACTAATATTAATAGAACCCTCATTTGTAAACTTTATCGCATTACCGAGCAAGTTTGCAAAGACTTGAAAAATTTTTTCTTTATCCGCAATAATATCAATTCTATTAGTTGGTTTAAAATCTATACTTACCCTGTCGGATTTCCGTAAATCTATCTGATGATTCACATCCCTGATCACATTTTGAATCTTTGCATTCAAGTCAAAAGTTGTCTTGTTAAGTTTCATAGTCTGCGATTCTATTCTGGCGATACTTAGCATGTTAGTTACGAGAGAATAAAGCCTCTCAGCGTTTCTTGATATAGCTTCTTCGTACTGTTTGTTCCTTTCTGGAAGATCTCTGAGCATCTCAGAATAGCCTATTATTGACTGAGACGGTGTTCTTAGTTCATGAGCGGCAAGATTGATAAATTCTTTTTCCATTGCATCATGTTCTTCAAGTTTTTGATAAGAATATATTAGATTCTTGTTCGCCTCTCTTAAAGATTCATACAAGTCAGCTTGTCTCCAAATAGTATCAAAAATGAAATTATAAGATTCTGTACGTGATTTGCTCGTATGAAATGTCGCGTATCCTACAGCTTCAATAAAATTTTCTTTACTATCATCCTTGACATCTATTATGAAGACCAATTTTTTATCTACTATCAAGAAGGTTGTTTTTATTTTGTGAGTCTGGGTGGTGATAGGTGCTATTGATTTCATTTGAAATCTAGTGTTCTTGTCAAGTGAGTCAATGCGCAGAAAATCGTCTTGAATATTATCGTTATCGTAAGTAGGTATAACCAAATTGACAATAACATTTCGTTTTTCAGACGCTTCAATTAACATAGAGATTATTCCTCCTCTGTAATTTCTGCGCAGGGCATTTGGCGTTGCTATAATTAGTGAAATATCGGATTTCGCAGATTTAATAAGACTCAAGTATGTCTTGCGAATTTCAACAGGATCAGACAAGACTTTAACTTCTTCTGGATCTACTCCCGCCTCCAGGCTTGATGATTTATCATGTTCAGAGACAGAATTATTCCAAAGATTTTCAAAAATAAAATTTTGCAACTCAACTATTGCATGATCGTTAGTATGAATTTGGTTTGATTGATAATTACGAGCCAACGAATGTCCAAAATATTCTTTTTCGCTTAATACGAAATTTCCAATAACATTGTCTAAGTGGCGAACTTCAGCAAATTTCATGAGTTCCTTGCACAGACTCAGGTTCGCCCGAGTTATTTCAGTTATGAATCTGATTCTTATTCCATTGGTCTTTGCAGATTGGAGCGAATTTCTTATCTTGTCTGAAAGTAAGAATTGTGGTGCTTTAGATTCGCCCATGATATTTAGGTATTTCTCAGTTTTTGAAATGATATCAATGATGTCTGACGTGTTGGTCATAAACTGAGTCTTCTCTTTGCAGGGCGAGGAGGACATCCACTAGTTTTTTGCTCATAATAGGATTTAAAGTAGTGGTGTAGATTTGTCAGCTTTGTTGTCAGTATCTCGAGAATTTAGCATATAGTGTCGCCGTGATTGAACTTCAGCAGAATGAGCCTAGATTTTTATTTATGTGTAATTAATCTGATTAAATGGCTGATGCAATAATAATGTTTGAAATAGTAATAGCGAGTTTTATATTACTCACGGGGTTCCTATTTTGGATTCGGCATAAATATTATAAAATCAGAACATACAGAAACCATGTAGACGCAAAAGCGAAAATAAGCTGGATGAAATCCGGGATGTAAATCAAATGCGTGTTTGAAAGAATGATCATTTTTCAGTGTTCATGTCTCGTGACTAAGATAGGTAATAGTAATTGCACAAAATTGAAAACGTTTACTGTTCATTTGAATCTATTTATCTTCAATTCATTTTCCATTTGATAATTTTGGCTTTGCATTTGGTTCTGTGTCCAAATTTTCTCTTCCAATAACTATCCAGCGTTTTTTGATGAAGAATACTAGAAAAGCTATAACAGTCATGGCCATCGTTACTAGCACAGCAATGAAGCCTAACGGTATTTCTGTTATGTTTTTCAAATCTATTCCGTTCATTCCGTATATTCCAGCGATGAGGGCGAGTGGAAGTAGTATTGCTGTAAAAATCGTAAGAATTCTCATTGTTTCATTAATTTGAAGTGATACCTTAGCAACATATAGCTCCCTGATTGAGTTAATAGTACCTTCATATGATTCTACGAAATCAATTAATTGTGTTATATCATCATGGACCATTTCAACATATTTGACATCCTCTTTATCTTTCACCGTATGCAGGAGAAAATTAATAATGTTTCTTACGTACCAAAATTGTCGACGTAACAATATTGCCTGTCTAGACAATGTATCAATACTCTCAAAAATGGATGGTAGTGGACGGACAAAGGACCTCCTTTGATACTCATTTACCGACAATTCTAAAGCAGTTAATAGTTGCTCATATTTGGTAACTAAGGACGCAAGTATATTATAATACAGGGCATCTATGCGTGTATTTTTTAATGTTTCGTTT
>JARBAW010000092.1 GCA_029237505.1 Nitrososphaerales archaeon | reverse complement strand
TGTTACAGGTATTATGCCTAAGTTTGATATCTTGCATAATCTTGTCTTTGTGTTCTTAACCATATTTGCGATTGTTTCATTATTATCCAATGTCGAATCATTGTTTGCTCAAACATCTACTGCGAATGATTCAGAGCAAGTCTCCACTACCACTACAAACGAAATTAAATCTTTTAAAGATTCAAAGACAAAAGTATCTTTCCAATACCCATCTGACTGGGAAGTTGCTTCCGACGAGTACGTAAAATCGAATTATGGGAGCACTGAGGGCGTTATAGCACTTTTGCTTCCTAAATCTCTTGATGGGGCAACTATGTCGATATTCTATGAGGATTTACCTTTTTCAATGTCCGCTAATGAATATGCAAAAGCATCTAAAAAGACTCTTTTAGAAAATGAAGATACTTCTGTGAGTGACAGTATCCCCATTTCAATAGGAAATCTAGAGGGATACAAGTATAATGCTACTTTATCTGACGACACAATTTCTACGGGGGATTTTGTGCAGATCCATATAGTCTTCGTGAAAAATTCAAAGGGATTTCTTATTGCATACAATCCTGGTGCTACGGACATAGCACAAGATCTTGAAGATATCGAATCGATGATTAAATCTTTCGAGATAAATAACTCGAATAAAGAGAAGACTGAAAATGACGTATCTCTTCAATCATCAAATAATAAGGAGTTCTCTATTGCGAAAGATAAAGCTAGAGATATTATGTCTTACATATTCAGTTCAATATTTCCAGAGACTGGAGAAAAATATAGCAATACCAACTACGGAGTTGACATAGCATTTCCTAGGAATTGGACTGGTTTTGAAATGAAAGTTATTTTTCCAATGGCAGTGGTATCTCCAGAGGGATTTAATATTACCGATATATTTTCTTCGGTAATTGATGCTAGTGTAGACAACATCGCGGAAAAGATTGTTTCTGATGGCATATCTGACTTACCAGAACAAAAGAAGCAAGAACTTACCGAATCCATTTCAAACAAACTAATGGAATATACGGAAAACAGGACGGCTACCATGAGTGTCTTCATTTATGACAAAGAATTTACTCGATTGATGAAATCCTTAGATATGAATAATACAATACCCGCAGATTCTCTAACATCTTCTTATGAACTATTCGGCACTTCTGATCCCACTATCAGCTGTGAAAGAAAAACCTTGGAATACATTACTTTGAAAAATAACATATCTGCAGAAAGGTCAACTGAACAATGTACGTATACTGCCAGTAACAAAAATCAAAATAATTTGAATTATTTTGTATTAACTCCAAATTCAATCGTTCACATACAGTATGCCTCTGATATGAATAAGCAAGATGATAAATTCCTGCCAGAATTTGAAGAAGCTCTAAAAACTCTTTCAGTCATGGAAACCATTCCAATAAATAATGAGACCATTCAACAATTCTTGAGCAGTTAATTTTAGGGTAACAAAAATATTGAGCTGTTAGTTCTGTGGGATTGGTCGTTTGTGAATCAAATTTGACATAATTTTTTGACCCATTAATTTCGCTGATAATTTATAATGTGGGTTCGGTGGAACTGATAATGCAGGCACTCTAATTTTGGAACCCTAACCATACGAGGACATATTAGAATAGAACCAGTTTAAATTGGATGTCTAAAATTTCTCACGATTTAGCGCCAGCTTTGTGTCCTTGCCATTCAGATACTTTTTTTATCATACGAATAAAATATACAGTTGAGATTATAGCAGGAATATCCATTATCAGAATCGGGAATCCTTTGTATAAAACATTAGGCTCCTCTACGTAGTGTGGGGTGAAAAGTGATTGTCCAAAAGCTGGTATAAACAAGACGTCCGCCAAAACTCTTAGCAATATTGCCAAAATCCCTAATATCCACCAAACCCTTACTATGTTTGATTCAGGAACTTTTCTCGATTCAGTACCTTCTATTAGTTTTACTTCAGGATTGCTTGCTTTCCAAATTTGTTGGGCTACCGAATATGGTTTCCAGAAAAATGCTATCGGAATAAACCACCAAATCACAGACATTGCAGGAGAAGTTACCTCTTTGGCTCCAAATGCATGAATGTTTTTGTTTGCTCTATAAAACCAAAACAAAGTCATAATTCCGCTGACAATGTGTATTACTAGCATTACCTGGGCCACCCAGAAAGTAAAACTATTTGGTGCGTGATAAACATCGACAAAAAGATAAAGAAGAATAAAAGCCGACACTACGTAAATGACGGTTAGAGCTATGCTGGCAATGCTCCAATTTATCAACCATTTCGATATTCTACCAATTGGTCGAAATGTGTGAGTGTTGGTCATATCTAGGCGCTACTACAATTAACTCCTTAATAAGGAATAATCAGTATCAATTAGTATTTCTAACCAGAAGAATAGAAATTAACTGTTTCTGGTATCTATAAATTTTTTTTAGGTAAAAGCGATTAATTTATTATATCTAAGCAATCTGTAATTTAGGAATTGTTCCATTCAAGAGGATTTTTGTTAGTTCTGATACTTCTTCTAGTTATCTTAATTCTGGAACTAATTATTCCTAGATTTCATGATATTTCCTTTCTCTTTGTTTTACATCCAAAATTAATGTTCACTTTAGTGGCTATAGTAGCACTTGTACTACAATATGTCATTTTACACCACATCTTATCAATACAAACTTTTGGTAGAAGGCTTAGAGCTCAAAGAATCTCAATATTGGCGGTTCAATCGATTATTACGGTTCTAATGCTTATTTTGACGGTTGAGGTCTTAACAAACCATAATTTTTATCATTCAACTTATCTCAACTATGTTGTTAGTGGAGTAGTTACGGTTAGCTATGGAGCAACTTTATTCTTCCTCAGTCTTATGGCTTACAGATTTCTTAGGTTTCATAATATCAAAGAAGGAATTGTTGGATTGCTATACGGTTTTGCATTTTGTAGCCTTATACTAAATGCTATACTTCACTACCTGTCCATAAGTATAACTTTCGGACATTTTCTGATCCTACGCATTCCTCTACCAGAAAGCTGTCTTCAATTTGAAATGCCGCCAAGTTGTTCAGAAGTACAATCGTCTTTGGGTATTGCGTGGATAGTATCGTTCCTTTTATTATGGGCTGCTTCAATTATGTTCAATTATAGAAACAGAAATACTCTAGGTAAAAAATCTTGGATTCTTATGTTGCTACCAGTGACATTTTTGCTCTATTATCCAATTTCATTCATTGCAATTCCATTGCTTGATACCCTGGGAATTAGTATCGTTAACATAGTTGATATTGTTGATTATCTTTTTCCCATATTATACTTGGTAAGTACAATTATTCCTGCATTTGTGTTTGGTGCAAGTTTCTGGCTTCATAGAAAAGGTATTACCGATACTAGGAATCAGATTTTCTTAACTATAGGAGGAATAGGACTGTTTTTCTATTTTCTGACCATTAGTCCATCTGTTTTTCCCCAATTTGGGACATTTGGATTCTTGTCAAAAATTCCTTACGGCATAGTACTACTTTCATTAGCAGGACTATTTGCATACATGCTAAGTATTAGCCGTATTGATAGGTTCGTGTCAAATAGAAAATTACATGATTAACGATACAGATGTCTGCCCTGGTCGTCTGTGAATCATATTTGATACGATTTTTAGACCCTGTTTCTTGCTGTAATCTCACCTTTTTGTGTTCTTTTTCAAACTGTAAAAAGTACACTATCCTATCTAATACCCAATTCAAATTATTAGATGCCTGTTCCGCAAATTTATTACATCTTTCTTCCATCCCTAAATCAGGACTAAATTCAATACAATCAAAGAATTTTTTAATTCTTCTTTCATAATATTTTCTTGTAATTTCAGATCGAATAGAAAATTTGAACATGAAATATGGATTTGATAAATTAGTATCGCATAGTTCACTCTAATTCTCGCATTTCCATCTGTTATGTATAAGTGGGACTAAATAAAGGGACAATATTGAAATGGGGCTGGTCG
>JARBAW010000091.1 GCA_029237505.1 Nitrososphaerales archaeon | reverse complement strand
TCCACTTTTTTCACTGATATGCCTAACATATGCTAGAATAATCAAACTGGTAATCACAAATATTACTGCAGTGCCCACAAAGAGAGTTATTCCTTCAGTCGATGATATTATTTCTGGAACGAAATCAGCAATATTTCCAAATTCATAGTCTATTAATATGACAGCAGTTACCACGGCAAAAAGAAGTAATAGTTTCCAATTGTCGAGTGTCGAAGCTGTTTGTACAAGCACATTTCCGACCATTTGCTATCCGCATTTATAGATGGAGGCTACTTAATAAGGAAGATCTCGTTTTGAATTGTCCATTCAACGGGTTATTAATCGTATTATCATGAAATACATAATTCAACCATTGATTGGTATCTAAGCAAATTACTGTAATATAGTAACTATCCATATATGAGTGTGCATTTGTATAGGATAAGAAATTGCTACAATATCTCCCTCAAGTATTCTTATTGTAGCATTATTCCTATCAATCACATTAGCCTTTCCGTTCTCATTAAAGAGAGAAGCTGATTGTATTTCAGTGTAATTGTATTTTCCAGAATTAAACATTTCAGTTTCATCATGATCAACTACAATTAGATCTTGACCCGCAGTCAGAAAGTGATCCTTAATATTTTTCCACAGTGGCTCGATATTGATTATTCCTACCCAATATCCTACTAATTTGATCTTACCATCATCTTGATATACTGGCACTGCAATAGCAGTTGCAGGTGCTCGAGTAGAGGCAGAGAGGAAAACTGAACTAATATAAGTTTCATTTGTCTTACTAACTCCCTTATACCAGTCTCTATCAGCAAAGTTAAGTCGAGGGAGTTGTTTCTGTGCCGAGTAAGGTTCACCCAAATATACATCTCCATTGGGTAGCGTAAAATATACCCCACCAAGAGCAGGTTCATTTTTTAGTAAATACTTTGCCGTGTTTCTCTTCTCAATATCTGAAGATTCGGATATTCCCATGAATTTTGTGCTAATCTGATTTTCGTATGAAATGTTCTTTACTGCAAGATATCCACTTGTTGTTTCTAGCAAGTTAGTAATCTTGTCAATCCTGGTTTCAAAAATATCACCCAATAACTTTGTTTGATATATCTTGTCTTGCAGATCATGAATAGTTGAATTCTTGAGACCTTCTGCATTCTGATATACAAGTAAATCATTAGTCTCCGAGCCACTAACCTCAAAGAAAACACCTGTAATATTTCTCGTGAAATCCGAACAAGACAAAATGACAGATGTTGCTAAAAATAAAACTAATAAATATGGTTGCATGATTTTAAAATCTCTGTACATTTAATCTCAGCTGTTTGCAAATCATCAGTATAAATTTAATTTATTTCTTGTGAATTTGCCTTCTATGTCTACTTTGGTAACGATACAGAACGACAAGGTTAATTAGCACGTTTTTATAATTAGAATATATGTCAAATATAGTACATTTTGAAATACCAGCCGATGATCTTGAAAGATCAAAAAAATTCTACAGTGATATGTTTGGCTGGAAGTTTGAAAAATTTACATTCCCAGATGGAATGGACTATCTAATAATAACAACCACAGATGACCAAGGGAGTAAAGCTATCAGTGGGGGAATGATGAGGAGACAGAATCCGCAGCATGTAATGACAAATTTTATTGGCGTAAAGTCGGTAGATGAATACTCTACCAAGATTTCTCAATCAGGAGGAAAGGTGGTCATGGCAAAAAAAGCCGTTCCAGGAATGGGTTATTTTGCTCTATGTCTTGACACTGAGAACAATAGTTTTGGGCTTTGGGAAACTGATCCCAATGCCAAATAATATCGAATTCGCTCTCAGCGATTCGTAGACAGTCTGAAAACACTCAAAATATCTGAATAAGATATCAAGCATCTAAGCATTTCTTAGATTTTTTAGATTATATTTGAGAGATCTTGAGGAAATGTTATTGAGCTAGATTTTTCTTTGGTTATAGGTTAAAATACTCCGGCGTCGGATCTTATTTGTGATCATTACTAATTTGAATATCTTTACCGGTTTAATTCCCGAATGTGAAAATTCTGAAATTCAACATCAAGTAAGAGGAGGTTTGTAGAAACGAACATTACAGAATCTGAAGCTCCTTATGAAATAACCGCCAAAACCTGTGGATGCAAAAATAATGGGAGAAAAGTGATATATTCATTTGTTGAATCTTTTCACAATTTATCTAAAGATAAGAAGGACATAATAATATCAGAAATACTGGCCTGTGAAAGATTGAAAAAGTACGCACGAGATGATCTTGATAAGAAAGTAATCGAGTCAGAAATTTCTGATCTAAAGATGGCATTGGATCTATTGACATAATATTATATCATATCTGAATATGATTGCAGTCAAATAGAACTTTTACTGATATTAGAAAACAAGCTTAAATAATACTAATTGAATTCAAAGATTATTTGAAATCCAACATTATTATAATCGGGATTATAGTTCTGTTTTTGCTCTTCATGTCTGTTGCCTCAAATGGTAATAATACTAAATCATATGGACAACAACCTGACAAATCCTATGTAAATGAAAACTGCGGGATATCAATAAATTATCCATCAGATTGGAAATTTGATGACAAATTACAGAATGATGCAACGCAGCCTATGAACCACATTGTTGAATTCAGACCAAACAATGAAGCAGATTCGCTAATCATGGTAGGAATTGAGCTGCATGATATTTCTCACCTGCCAGACAGGTCACTTGAGAGTGTAAAGGCAAACGAGGAAAATAATATTACTATGACAGGCAAGGGTATTATCGAAACTTCCCAGGCTATTCCTATTGCAGGCAATGAGGCCCAGAAAATAGTATATACAATACCTGGAGAGAATAATGAAAGAATAAACAAATTGGAAATTGACGTACTTGCATATAATAGAGAGTATAAAATAATCTTTGATCCCAGTGGCAACGAACTCTATAAAAAATATATCACTACAGTGGAAAATATGGTTAGTACATTTGAGATAAATCAACCAACTTTTGAAGAGATTGCCTGCTAATCATAAAACAAGAATTGTAATGCTATTTTTTCTTCTTAATGACCTTATAGAAAAGATCTGCCATTACCGGAAGTTCCAGGTAATCTATGAGAATGGCTATCCATGATAGGACAACAGGAAGTTCTACGAAACTGGAGTCGAAAAAGCTGTCATATACAACTTCATCTGTGATCCAGAAAATATGAATAACCTGTACTGCAAGCAGCCCTAAGAATAGATAACTTCTTTTTGCACTTGATTTATTTTTCCGTACACTGTACGCATAATAGATTAATCCAGATATTAGCGCTGGAATTTCTATGTAGTCTATTACTACAAAAAGTGGTAAGAAACTTTTGGGCGCCAGGAAGAAGCTTTTGCCAAATAACTTTTGAAGAACTACATCTGTAGTTAGCCAGTATAAATGAAGTATTTGAAGAGAGATTAGAAAAAAAGTAATTTTTAAATTTAGATTTTCATAATGATGATAGAAATCAATGAATTTTCCCACCAGATCAACCCTTGAGTCAGACCCAGAAGTCATCATCTGACTGTAGGCTGGTATAATATAAGTAGATATAAAGAATGGCTCAAGCATAACTTACTGTGTTGTTGATGTCATTTTGCTATTTTTTAACGAGAATCGTAACAAAAAATTCATTTTTTATCCGAATTTTTTGTAACATAGGTCATTTTGACTATAGGATTTCATTAGAGAAATCTTATATAAGATAGACACTATAATTATACATGTTATTTAGACACGGCATAAAATCATTAGCTATTCCCGATGTTCTGAAGGATTTAATATTGAAACATTCCCTTGATAAAAAACAGATTCTTAACATGAAGGTGGATGACCTCGCCTCTGTTTTGGAATGCGATTTTGAAACCGCCAAAATAATTCAAACTTCCGTAAGAAATTCTTCAAACAAATCAATGTTACATGAAATGACTGAACTGGCATAAGCTATAGGAATAGTTAATTAATTAATTAATTATTTTTGTTTGAATCGTATGTGCAATCGAGAAATTCCTCTCCATCAACCATGATTACAGATTGGAATTTCAATCGTCTCTAAAGTTTCTTTTATTTTGTTCATTTTCATATTCTGATGTGCGGGTCGTCAAGTCTTGAGGATGTTTTCTTATTCTCTTTAGAAATTCTTCCTGTCGAGTTATCAAATCATTTAACAGTTCAGTTCCCATAGTTGAGGTAGTCGGGAGATCTGGAATCTTATTGATAACGTCTCCTGATGTCAATCTACTTCTATTCCTTTGAATAATACTGGGAGGAAGAAGTTGGAAAGGGTCTACGATCGGTGGTAAATAATTTGTAGAGGAATCGAGCCTATTTAGTCGCAAAAACCGGTTTATGAGGTTTCTTGAATCAAAAGACATGGTTACACTTATTTCAATTGATGTATAAGAGTTTAACTTGCCTGATAGATCTTATTCCCGATAGATCTTATGGGATATTAGGGTCTTGGTTTCACCCTTCTGATAGCATTTATTGAAAATATGGTTGTATGCAGATGGAACCTACATTATTCCGAAAATTAGATATGGCTCGTTGACCTTATTATAACTAGAAGAGAATTATGTCAACTTGCATTTGCGGCCATGATATAAAGTGGCATTGGATGGACATGCATCATCAAAGAAGATGCGTAAACCACATCTCAAAGTCGGATGCTTGTCCATGCTTAAAGTATGTGGATGAAGAGGAATTAAAGTCAACTAGTATGCACTAGCATTCTGGTCTTCCCGCACATCACACATTCTTTGTTTTTATATGCAAAATTGGATGCTAAGATTTTCTAAGTATCGATTTTTGTATTTTTTGCTCTACAATAAGTGAATTCATGATTTAAGACCTTTCCACTGTTTTAGGAAGTTTTCATATTGTGGCGATGACGCATTAACAACTCCAAGCTGATACATCAATGCCAAATCATCACGGATCGCCTTGTGTTCGACTATCCTTCCATCATAAATACTAAAAATATGTACAGCTTGATAGGACAGTTTATTCCCTGTGGGCGGAATGAAGCCAAAAAAGCTCCCGGTATGTTTACCTCTTACAGATACTATTGAAATTACCTTTTCATTAGATGCTATGCTATCTGTTAGTTCGTATTGCAGATCAGAGAACGCATTACGCATGTTCATCACAGTATCTATAAATTCCTGTGGCCCTCTCATTTTTGATCTAACAGGATCCATTTGTGATTCATGATTAAGATAATTGGGACTTATGAAATCTGATACTCTTGATATATCACCTGTATTGAGGGCATCTATAACATTTCTGACTAGTTGGATATTGTCTTCTACAAGTGTCATATTGCAGCAACTGCTTCATGTTATTTATCGATTCCTAGAAAAATAACAGGATATGAAAAATGTATAGTCCGCGGGCAGGAAATCATGGATTTGATTTGGCAGGGGGAATCATATCAAGACATAATATATTGATAATCAATTGCATTTGTAACGTTGTATCTTTTGGAGGAACATTATTAATATGATCGTATTTAGAATTCTAAGATGTCGATGGATTTCAAATCTTAACCAATTGATTTAGCTCATTTTGCAATTGAATATATGTAAATCCACTTGGGCTTGTCTTATATGTTCTATTGATTGGATCAAATTCAAGCAAACCACGCTGAATCAAGATTTTTGAATATTCAACAACTTGGGCATATGTGAGGTAAGAACCAAACATAATTTTACTTCGTGTAATTCCTGCTCCAGATCCGGCTACATCAAGAATTGACGCAAAAATTTCTTCTCTGGTACGATACGCCATATACATTATAGAACTTTATAATTAATATATATTTAGAATCTCTTAAATATGAAGCGATTCGATCCACTCATTCTTCCAACTATTAGAAATAGATAACATTAATTTCTCGTTCATAATTGAAGGTTACCAATATAAACTATAGTAATAGAAAATCTGGACCAGATGATATCAGAAATAATGAAAGAATATTTATCATGTTTTAACATCTTCGTGTCGCTCAATTCTTCCATACTTTATCGCTTCTTTTAGTATAGTGAATTCTACTTGTTCTGCCATCTTGGCCAATTTTCCTACGTCTTCACGATAATCTTCAAATGATGTATGCTCCTTAGTACCCAGGTAAATTTCTTTTATTTGGTAACCTGCCATCGCAGCTTCAATCAAGAACCAGACATCTATTCCCCATCCGTCAGGGGGATTTTGAGTCAACAGTCTTTTCCATACCTCCATCCTGGCGCACACCTCGCCGCTTAGTGGTTGCTCAAAATGAGATATCTCAGGGAAGAATACATCCATCATTGGTTTTGCTATAAGTTTTGTTACCGGGGCATCCCTACCATGTCTATGATAATTTCCTCTTACCATATCGCAATTAATGCAACCATCTACTAACTTGTCTACCCACTCTGTTGTTAGATTTTTTATATCTGCATCTAAAAAAAGTACGATACTCGCATTATATCTGATCGCTTCGTTGATTCCTTTTTTCATTGCAATTCCTTTTGCAGGAAACATTCTATTGTCCTGTTCAATTACTTTAGCTCCATTATCATTAGCTATTCTGACTGTCCTGTCTGATGAATATGCGTCGACTACAATTACCTCAGGATTGTAATGGCTTTTTCTTGCAGCTCTAATGACATGTTCAATAGTATCTTCTTCATTCTTAGTTGGAAATATTACTACAATTTTCGGAGAGTCCTGTTTCATACAAGTGCTAGGACAATACATGTTTAAAGATTATTGCATATTGGAGTTTCACGTTGCAAAAAGCGTTTTAGAAGGGGTAAATCCAGATTATTTTAGAATTTTACAACAAGGACTATTTAATTAATGAAAAAACCTAAAGCTTCTATCATTTGTCCTTTGCAAAAAAGCTTCAATATCTACAATAATATCTTGAAAATATCGCCCTTGGAAAGAAGCGATCTTATTGTTACCAGATTCAGTAGTGTAGTTTACATAATCTCCGGAAGCAGGATGCTTGGTGACTGCCCATATATTGTTTAAATTAGGTTGAATTGTTGAAATATTTTTCTGGTTATCTTCCGTTATTCCATGGGAGTTTTTTACAATCTGGATAATAATCGCTTTTTCAGGGAAATTTCTAAGAACGTGAAGACTGGGAATTACTATGTCTAAATTCACATCATTAATTCTGACTTTTCTTGCAGAAGGCAAAGTACGTGTTGTTAGCATGAAGTGAAGTAAGGCCTCGCAGAGAGAACCGACATTTTCCTCATTTGTGAAATCTATTACATTCTTACATCGATCCAATATCATACCGATGTATTGTACTGATGCGTCTACATTCAATGTAATATCAGTTTGTATTTTTTCTTTGCCTATTTCCTCAATAATGGAATAAAGTCTGTCACCGATATTATCCAAATTTGTGCACTTT
>JARBAW010000090.1 GCA_029237505.1 Nitrososphaerales archaeon | reverse complement strand
GGTGGTATTTGTTTTTTATCCATAACAGAATTTGCCTCTTCTACGAGATACGAATCGGCTCTAGCAAGTAATTGCATTAATAAATTCTGTATTGACATGCTCTTACTATCCTTAATTGAATCTTTTAGAGGAAGTTCGAATATTGTCGATTGTGGTAAAGTTTCAGAGTTCAAATATTGATGAGTGTAACCAACTAATCGCATATCCTCTGCGGAAATGTGATTAGGATATACAAATGCAAGAAAAATAGAAACACTCGAACACACAATCAATAGTACTCGCAAGTTAATACCTGATGCCCCAGGAATGCAACCAGAACTTCTGCCATGCCACAAATTAGCAGAATAAAGCATGTGGTCCGGTATCAATCTTGTGGTAAATAAACAGAATGAGAATAATAGTATTATCTCGTTACAAGAGTCTTAATCCAAGTAACTTAAATTTATCTAATAAACCCGTTAGGATTTTCATATTCAGCGTATGTCTGTTATCTGGTTGCAGCTGTAATGAAATTGATGCCGTAGTAAAAAAGAGGAAGCGTTAAAAGTATAATCAGGAACTTGTGATATTGAGATCCAATTATCTTGATACCTCTTGACGTAATGGATGAAGATATTCCCAACCAAGCATAATCCATCCATATATGCACAAAAAAAAGAAAAACTATTCCAAGCGGATATCCAAGCAATTGCAGAGAATCAGAAAGTAATTTAACTCCAACTGAAAACCACCATACATAGAAAAAGGGATTAACTCCGGTAAATAATATCCCTGCAAGAATTGGATTTTCGATGCGAGACGGCTTGACGGTTGCTCTAAGACTATCATTTATGCTTAATATCTTTACCATATAGAAGATTCCAAATATTATCAAACTTGCTCCCCCAATGATACTGATTACCTTAAACACGTTGAAAGAAGTAATAGGATAAGTAAATGCAATAAGCGGAAAAGAATAAAGGATTATTACAGGAAGTTCGACTATTGTATGTCCAACTGCAATTTTTATCCCTGACCAAAATCCTCCATATTTACTGAGAGCTAAATTTGTAAAGAAAAGTGGACCTGGAGTAAGAACCCCAGATGCTGAAACAAATACTATTTGTAGTCCCATGTCAAGTAATATCATGCCAATACCAATCCTTCACCACTGAATTTGCTTTTTGTATCTAAAGAAGCTACCTGTAGGTCCCTTTGCATCAATCAATGCAAAATGTACAATATCCATAGCTGCCATATGTGGACTTGTAGGGGCCATTTTTCCTCCCATGGTGGTGCTGACCCAGCCAGGACATACCGCGTTTATTTTAATGTTCGTATCCATTAGTTCATCGGCCATGATTAATGTAAGGGCATTGAGTGATGCCTTTGAAATTCGATAGGCAGCTTGAAAACCTGCCATCTCATTCATTGCCCCATACCCTGAAGAAATGTTTACTATTCTACCGTATCCATTTTGTTTCATGATTGGAACAAAGGCTTTACACATTTGAAATGCCCCATAAAAATTGACAGCCAATGTTTCCTGTATGATTTTTTGATCTACATCAAAGACGCTCACACCTTCATCCAAATATACTCCAGCGTTATTGATCAGGATATCAAGCCTTCCATATGTCCTTAGTATCCAGTCTCTTAGATAGGATATACCTTTACTATCTGTCACATCTAGTTTGTGATATGTTATATCATAATCATCTAATGAAACTATTGCCTTCTTCCCATCTGGTTCATTCCTACTCGTGAGAACGACCCTGCATCCCGACTTGGACAGTTCCTTACATACCTCATATCCAATACCGCGATTTCCACCAGTAACAATTGCGACACGACTAGGTTGTTGCATAACTTGAGTTATTTAAATAATGATTTACATCGTTACCTAGCATCTTTTGAGCTTTGTCTGGCCATTGTTATTTTTTTATGTCTCTGATTCCAGTGCTTTGAAAATTCTGCTATCAGAGGTCCAAAATTATCACAAGATTTCTTGTTCTTTGCAGTTTTACTGAATTTCTGACCATACTTGATACAAGTCCAGCAACCGATAATGGGAATCAGCGGGGCCACATAATATCCAGTTTGCTTTCCCGTAAATCCCCAAGCTTCACCTACTACACAATATTTAGAATCTCTTGCCAAAATCATTCTGTCCATTTCATCCATTCCCTCTCTCAATTTTTTGGACCAATTCGGACAAATCTCTTCAAATGACAGATCGGACTGTAATCTCTGTGATTCAGTTCGAGTTCTGATGTGCAACTCTAACTTTACCATGTTAATATATACACGAAACTAATCTATAACCTTAACTTAAAATTTATCCAGTCCATATTGCTGGCAAATTTTCATCTTTACAAGAACTAAATCATTAGCGACTAGTTAGCCACGAGTTGGAAGGTATTATGATTTATAAGAATATATCATGCATCACCACAAGTGTTGTATAATTTGAAAGGCGAGTTTCAGGTAACAATCTCTTAACATCAACGAAAATCGATATTAGGTATCTATGAAATGAGAATTTGGGATATTCCTCCAAGTAAATTGTGCACACAACACCTTTTGGGCGAACATCGTGAATTACATGCCATCTGGAATATATTGACACAGAACAAATCCGGCTACTCTAAACATCCTGAAACTCTCAGATGGAGAGGGAAACTAGCAGCACTATATCTGAGACATGAAGAACTCGTCAAAGAAATGCTTAGTAGAAAGTATCATCATAAAACTGAATTGGAGAGAAAATACGCCTCTGGTTGTTCTAGTCAGAATGAATTTGTAAATACATATGATGAGCAGATAGGGATTTTAAAAAATAAAGGATGTAAGTGCAAGATTTAGGAAACTTGATTCAAAAAATCATTTGTGTACCTTGAATTCGAAATTTGATTTTTAGTATATAGGGAATATGATGTACATTATTCTACTAGAGTTTACTCAATTCATCTTCATCACTGTATGCTCTTTCGGCATGTTCTTCAATATCCAGCCCAGATTCTTCCACCTGTGGGGAAACTCTTACTCCTACCAATACATCAATAACTTTCATTATAAGAAATGTGCCGCCGAATCCGAGTAGAGCAGCAATTCCAACTCCTGTTGCCTGTATTAATAGCTGATATGCATTACCATATAAGAGACCATTAACTCCAGTGGGGTTTATCGCAGTGGAAGCAAATATTCCAATGGATATTGCGCCAATTATACCTGCAATTCCGTGGACCGAACTCACGTCAAGAGCATCATCTATTTTGAGTCTGTCTTTGAGGAAAAGAACTCCGAGATAAGATGCTATACCTATTGCTATTCCAATGGCAAATGCATGCTCAACGCTAACATAACCAGAAGCCGGAGTTATACCTGCCAAGCCAGCAATTGCACCATTAATTGCTGCAATTACACTAGGTTTTCCTGTCCTCATCCAAGAGAGTCCTACCCATATTAGAGCAGATACTGCCGATGCCATGTGTGTATTGATTACAGTATTACCTGCTACTCCCCCTGATGCAAGAGCGCTCCCTGCATTAAAACCAAACCAGCCAAGCCAAAGCAGAGATGATCCTAGTACAGCAAGCGGTATGCTATGTGGAACCATGATTGAGGGTCCGAAATCCTTTCTTCTACCTAAGACAAGAGCTGCAGCAAGAGCGCCCATTCCTGCACTGGTGTGGATAACTATTCCTCCAGCAAAATCCTTTACTCCCAGTTTGTTTAGCCAACCATCAACTCCCCAAATCCAATGTACCAAAGGATAGTAAATGAGCAAACTCCATGCGGCTATAAACAAGACAAATGCACTAAATTTCATTCTTTCCGCTATTGCACCTGTCAGTAACAGTGGAGTTATTACAGCAAACATCATTTCGAACTTTACAAATAGAACACCTGGTATACTTGGAGCATATTGAGTTAATGCGGCATTCCAAGGAATACCTTTAAGAAAAGTCCAATCCAAATTTCCTGCGAGTCCTGATGTATCAGGGCCAAAAGATAAACTAAAACCAAAGATAAACCACATTACGCTAAGAAGGGCCATCCCGACGAAAATCTGCATGAAAATTGAGACTGTATTCTTCTTCCTAAGTAGACCAGCTTCAAATAATCCTAATGAAGGTATCATTAGCAATACAAGACTAGAAGCTATGAGCATCCAAGCAGTATCTCCAGTGTCTATAGCCAAGTCGTATTGATTCAATCAAATATGTATAAAAAAGTTACTTCTGAGTCCGGAGATAATTATTTTAATAGCCGCCCAGTAATGAAATTGATTGATAAGAATAGAAGTCATTATGGCTGAAAATGACATCGCAAAAGTAAGTGAAGGGCTCAAGAGCACTGGAGTTGGAGGTTTGACTGTATTTAAGGTGAAAGGCAGAGGAAAGACCGTCCCCAAGGAAATTCATGCATCAAAAGGAACGCAGATTTTCACACCTGAATTTGGTGATAAATACGTTGTGGTAGCTGTCCTACCGGATAAGAAAATGAATGAAGCTATCAAAATAGTAAGAGAGAATTCTAAAATCGGCAAGATCTTCGTCACCCCAGTAACTTATGCAATAGACCTTGCAACTGGCGTCGAGGATGAAAAAGCCATATGAATTGCAGAACATTAAACTTTCAACAAGCGTTAGTGCCGTAAATTCTATGTAATCCTCTGTTCCCCCTAATAGAACTCATCCACTATGTTTCGTTGCGACATTCAGCCGGGGTTACACCATCCGAGTTATGGACAATGTCCATCAAGCGACTTTTCTGAATTTTGTCGACTAACGATGAAACATCTTTGTCATCGTCATATGAAATATACTTATTTGGTTGAATACCGATACTACCAACTACAGATTTTGACGATGGAATAACATCTGGAACGCTTAGGTTTCCTACTATGTTTTGAAGATCAGTCTTAGTAACGTTTGCAGTAACTACACTTCCGTTGATATTAGGAAAATATATCACCTTTTGATTTGATGTTACATCTAGATCGTATTTATCTATAAAATTTTTTGCTTCCGAATCATTTCCATTGAAAATTATTGGTATGACTGCATTTTGGGATTTTATTTTACTTATTTGAAGTAACATCTTTGTTATCTTCATTTCTGCATTTAACTTTGTAATTTTTTCATGAGCTACACCTACCAACTCATAGCATTTGCCATCAATGCTCACGTTTTCATGTTTTTCAGGATAGAGGGAGAATACAATGAAAAAACTGATCACCCCTCCTATAACCAGCATCGCTATTAGCGGAATGGCAATCAAACCATAATTTATCATACTACATCCTTCCCTTTAATTTTGTATACTCTACCCAGCAAAAACAATGTAATGTAATTATCAAGACTAGTTGTAATTGACATAATATTGAAAGCGTCTTTCTACTTCCCTGTTATTTCCTCTTCTGATAAGTAGGATTTGTGTATTCAAAAGTCTCTTCACGTAATCTAGACAGGATGCTGCTTCTTCCCCGGCCGGTAATTGTTCTGACAATATTGATTCAAATTGTCTCATAAATTCAACTACCTTCTCTCTATACTCGTCCGTCGAAGGTTTCTTGTTATTGGTAACCTTAAACCATGTCGTAGTACACGGAGCGGCGTAGCTTTTTGCAAGTTCTTCTACTACACGTTCTATTTCAAAATAATCCCTTTTCATATACTTATTTAGGTAGAATATGTTATATTTACTACGGAAAAAAATATTGTCCATGTTTGCCAATTTGGCAATTCTATAGCAAACTAACTATAGGAAAATTATATGTAATTTTAGAATAATTTCCTAATTGGCAATACATAATAATGATGATAAATGACTTTATCTGATGGTAGACGAGATAGATAGATTCTTGTTGTCACAACTTGGAAAAAATTCACGCACATCTTCATACGAAATGTCAAGACACCTACAAGAAATGGGATACAAAATAACCGATAGAACTGTACGCCATAGACTTAAGAGATTGGAAAAATCTAACATTATTTTAGCGTATTCTCTGCTACTTAATCCTGCTTTACTTTCTGAAAAAATTAATCGTACAATTCTGCTAAAATTCAAATTTCGTGCGGATACGGCTGTCATGATTTCCCGATTAGAGAAATACTGCGGAGAATCATATTTTTGTATCTATTCTGCAAGGATGACAGGTGACTTTGACTGGATATGTCATTTCGTTTTTGATTCGATAGAACAATATGAATTCGAAAGTTCTAATTTCTTGAACAGATTTATCGATCTTATAGATGATTTCCGATCTTACGAATCAAGTATGGTTAAGGTAACGCCCTATACTGTGTTTGATGATCATGGAATAAGAGATCAAAAGTGGCGCGCATACAAGATTCTCAATTCATTGAAAAAATTTCACGATTTAAATGAAAAGTTCCAATTTATTGTTGAGAGTTTAGTAAAATACTTTGGAGCTAAATTTGCTCGAATTTGGTTACTGGACAGAGAACGTAAAAATCTTGTTTTAAAGTTTAGTGCTGGAAAATATAAGAGTATACATGGTGAATTTTCAGAGGTCCCGGCTGATTCTAACAAGATAGGAAATATTGTAATAACTCGAAAGCCAACTGTAACAAACGATGTTGTCCATGACAAGAGAATCAGACATCCTGAATGGGCCAAAAAGGAAAAACTTCAATCGTTTGCAGGATATCCAATTACTCATAGAAATAAAGTAATTGGAGTTCTAGCAATGTTCAGCACTCGAAGGATGCAGGCAGCAGACTTTGAAGTATTAGGAGTATTTTCAGATCAGATCTCAAAGGAACTCGAAGTCTTGTTTACTGCGGTTGATTTCTTGATCCCTGGCGGGACTAAAGTATAAATCAGGTACAACTCTGAGTCTCCACTTCTCTAATTTCGTTGATTACCTCTACAGTGTACTTGGTAGATTTCTAATTGTGGTTAGATACAGCTAGGTAGTAACAGAAGAATCAGGCATCATCCTTCTACCCGCTACACCGACTGCTATCATTTGAATTCCTGTAATCAACAAACCAATTGCAATAATAATTCCAATAAACACCGCTCCAAACAGAGGTGATGCCAAAACTATAGCTCCTATTAGTATTGATAATGCCCCCACGCCAATTAGGAAAAACTTTGCCCAGCCAGAATGCTTTCCAGATATACCTTCCATGATTCGGGCACATCCGTTAAATATTAGTCCTATGCCAACGAAGACCGCTACTACCAGTGCAGTTGCTACGGGAAATGAAATGGCAAGACCAGCAAATATGATTACGAGAATGCCAAAGCCTATCGTAGCCCATCTTCCCCTTACAGGGAGAAATATCCCTGTTATGATTTTCTCAATACCCACAATAAGCAAAATTATGGCAAGTATGATGATTACAGCAACAAAAGTAACCGCCGGGAACGCAAGAGCATAGATAGCAAGTATGACCGTAATAATTCCAAGACCAATCTGTACGCCTCGAAGCCATCCTGGAGATTCCTTCATTGATGAACTCATTCATATAATTTGTGAAGCTAACTATTTAAAGTACCGCTAAACTGTGCACGATTACAAAGAATTGTTTCAATTTTTTTCAGTCTTGGTTTTTTGATTTCGATATCAAATTTTTTCCAATACACCTTTGTGTTGTTGGAAGATCTCTTTTCTCAGGTTTGGAGTAAGCTAGGTTCTATTTGTCTGCATGAAAACCATTTGAAATCAACGTGTCCTCCGTACCACTTGTAGACCATACGTGGCGCTCCCCAAGCTCCAACTTCGTAATCCTCCCCTTCGCATATGGCTTTTGGCCCCCACTTGTAGGATCTAGTGTCAACGACTTCATTCAATTTTACCCAGGTTTTTCCGTCTCCACTAAAGTTCATCCATTGTTCTAATTTCACTTTTGGATTGTTCATATCATTGGATAAAATTATGTGAATGTATTTGATTCCAAACCAGCCATGACCTGCCAAGACAATACGCGGAACTATTGGCTTAATTCCTGCGGGATCATTATGATATTCATTTGGACTTTGTTTGGTAAATTTCACTTTGGATCTTAGCATGGTAGAATTGCAATCTGTTTCACAATCGTAATTGAATTCTTCACAACAATGATGATTTGCTTCATCATGATGATTGCAAGGACCCCTGAGATAGATTCCATCATGTTCTGTTGGTTTGTGCACATTAAAAAAGCCAGTCAACTCAACGTGATCAAGATCGCTCTTGTCATATGTATAACCTCGAGCTATCGAGTCTTTAAAACTCATATTGCATCCTCCTATTGCATCCTCATAGTCAGGATCTACATTTAGATTAAATTTAACTTTCTCATTGTCGTCAGCTGTCCAAGAACCGTCACTATTCTTTACTAATTTGCTATAGGTAGAACCACCGCCTATTTCAAAATGAGAATCGAATGGTTCATCCTGATTCATGTACCAGACAAACCCATTTTGCTTAGTAGGATACAAAAAAGCCACCCCATCAGGCCCAACTTTATCAACCCTTTTTATTATTACAGGCTTACTAGTCATAGTAACATTAGTACCAAATGCCCTTCCAAACGATGCTAAAGGAAGTAACATAAATGCCGTTCCGAAAGTTCCTACCATTCTTAAAAAATCAAGGCGAGAGACAGAACACAATTTTGGCATTATCTTTAATAATTGATGTTAGAATATATAAAACGTAATGATGGAAATCTCTTTAAAATACTAATCTAGATGTATTTTATTTGGAATCTAAATTTTTGATTCGTATGAATTCTCTTAAATCAACGGCCTCCTCTCTAAAAGCTCTAATCTTGTGAATATTCTTATCAGGACAACTTACTTCAACCATTACTATGTTAATCTCTACGTCAGAACCAAATATCTTGGGATAAATCTTTACTATCTTACAGCCTCTGTCCAAAAGATCTTGTAACTTTAATATAGACTCGTTCAATGTTTGTAGATACTGCAATTATGCTTATTTAAGGAATGAATATTGATTCTTATGGAAATGTATTAGAAATATATAAAATCACGATTCTTATGCTGATGAATCAAATGCGTTGCATGTGCCGCTTCTCTATTATATATGATAAAGTACAGTCTAGTGTAGAGTTCAAATGCGAGAATTAGAAACTGAGAGACCGCGAAAATCGACGTATCCAATTAATCCTCTTATTCTAAACAGATGGTCGCCAAGATCAATGACTGGTCAAGATCTAGATAATGAGGAGATTATGCCACTCTTTGAGGCCGCAAGATGGGCTCCTTCGTCATATAATAATCAACCGTGGCGATTTATCTATGCTAAGAGAAATACAGAACATTGGGAAAGATTGTTTAATTTGTTGGCTGAAGGCAACAAGACTTGGGCAATAAATTCTTCCTTACTAGTTGTAGTGATATCTAGAAAAAACTTTGAACACAATGAAAAACCTGCTAGAACGCATCAATTTGACGCAGGTTCTGCTTGGGAGAATTTGGCATTGGAAGCATTTTCTAGGGGGCTTGTTGCTCATGGAATGCAGGGTTTTGATTACGACAAGGCCAGGATTGACTTGGAAATTCCTGATAATTTTGAAGTAATGGCCATGATAGCGATAGGAAAAAAAGGACCACGGGAAGACCTTCCGCCTGAACTTCAGGAAAAGGAAAAACTAACTGATAGAAAACCATTAACAGACATTGTTATGGAAGGAATCTACCGCAAGTGATATCATCAAATTTGATTATGTTCTAGTCTTTCTTTTCCCTTATCAGTAATTATAATTTCTTCACTTTTCACTTTATTATTTAGTACATATCCATCTCCTGCCAGAATTTCAACAATTCTATCCACTTCAGACGGACTGGACAGTCCTATTTCTCTTCCAATCTCATATTTGCTGAAAAAGAATTTTTGACCTTTATCTGCAGTTCTTTCGAAAAGTTTCAAGAGAAACTTGTCAAATGCCTCATTTGACATGAGTCTTCAAAACTCCGATAAAAGAAAAATTTTTTCTATGACTATCACATGACATCTCAATTTCAATGATATTATATATAATCTTCATGACTTAAATTAGTTGCATATTACAAATTCCGTAATCTCTAATTTTATTTATCCACATCGTCCTGCATTTTAATCGTTTTTGTGCTAAGTAGATGACATTGTATGGTTATTTGGTAACCTTAATCATTTTTACTATATCGGTACAGGCAATTATTTTGCAACTACAAGAAAATCAAATAAATGACATGTTAGATAAAAATCAAGAATAATCCTTGTGGACATAGCACCATCTCCATTGTTTGTTAGGTAAAGCCACCATTACAGGGTGACTTGTTTCTTTGTAATGCTTTGTAGCGTGCAATCCGACTGAGGAATCACAACATCCTACATGACCACAAATCAAACACATGCGCAGTGCGACCCAATCAGTACCTTCTACTTGACATTCTTCACATCCTGGTGTTTTAGGTTTCGTGTTTTCATCCGCCCCAGCAAAATGTTCACACTTATTTTTTTCATCCATACTAATGAGTGAACGGGATGTTATAAAAGGAATCAGTCATTTGTACTAATGTACGAGCCTCTAAAGGCAGGAAAGTCAACCAAGTCGTATGGTTACTCGATATTCTGACAATTGCAAGAAATTCAAAAAATCTTGAGACGATGTGCTTCTAATGCTTATGCGTTAGAAATCCATATAATAAACTAGCAACTCTTCTTGTTGAAGTTTTGAACTTGATATATAGTTTTTAATCACAGAATCGTCCGTGCTATAGAAGATGAATACTTTGGAGCGATTTAATTATGTTACTAAAAAAGATAGGAAGTATGATCAAAATCAAATGGGGAGATACATTGATGTAGCGTATCTTATAATATCATGCTCCGATGTTACTGGCATAATGAATAGTGCATTAAATAGGAACCTGAGCAAGACCACAATAATAATAATCACTATTATTACCAGAGCTATGTAGACAAGTGTGTTTAAGACCATACAACTCTAACAACACAAAAGTATAAATAACTTTGATGTTTCGTCTCCAATTTTATAGTATAACTGATTTATGGAATGTTGTCTAATAATAGAAAAATCTAAATATTAAAAATTCATAAGGAAAATGCAAACCAATTTGGTAACATAATTGAAGACATGACTATATAGGAAAAAGTCTATTGGTTATTTCTAATGGAATAACCAACTTCGTGTTAGGTTCTAGCATATTCCAATCGTATTTGTTTTGTAAAAATTCCTTTGTAACCCCTTTATGACAGTCTCTACACAAAGTTCTAAGATTATTATGATTATGTAAGAATTCTGTAATAGTCCTTACCTTATTTTCAAGTGAATCAAATTTGTATCCTAGTTTCTTATAGAGTGATCTTGGAATTATATGATCACATTCTAACATACGTGATCTTGCAAATTTTTTTCTATATGAATAAGGATACCTTTTTTTACAGATTTGACATGTGTAATTATCTCGTCTAAATATATCAGAACGAACTCTATCCCAGTAAAAATTATGATAATACCATTTCTCAAATTGCTTACTACATTCTTTTGAACAATATTTCCTAAATGGATATTGAATTAAATTCTGACATCCCGTATTTCTGCACATGGTATTTCCAGTTTTATCAAATCTATCAAACTCCCTTATGTACACTATATTCCTCGACGACATACAAAAATGATAGATAGGATTGCCTTATTTTCTGATCGAAGGAAAAAAATTGACACTGGAATTAATTTGGTTGCTCTTAATAATATTCAGAAACTTCGTATTTCCTTCATAATTTGAGAGCAAGAGCAGCAATTTGGACATTGAAAGTGAATCTGTTTACGAACAAGTTGCCAAATGATGAATTCTGTCGAATTATGAGATATGCAACAACACAGCGTATATAGAGTTGAGTCGCCAAATAAAGTGCACAAATTTGGATAATATCGGTGACAGACTTTATTCCATTATTGAGGAAATAGGCAAAGAAAAAATACAAACTGATATTACATTGAATGTAGAGGCATCAGTACAATACATCGGTATGATATTGGATCGATGTAAGAATGTAATAGACCTCACAAATGAGGAAAATGTCGGTTCTCTCTGCGAGGCCTTACTTCACTTCATGTTAACAACACGTACATTGCCTTCTGCAAGAAAAGTCAGAATTAATGATGTGAATTTAGACATAGTAATTCCCAGTCTTCACGTTCTTAGAAATTTCCCTGAAAAAGCGATTATTATCCAGATTGTAAAAAACTC
>JARBAW010000089.1 GCA_029237505.1 Nitrososphaerales archaeon | reverse complement strand
GATTTCATGGAGCGATAGTTTATTGCAGTATCAATTACATTCATAGCTCCTGATTTTACTGATTCATAAACGGCGTTCTCTAAATCCCTATCGTCTTCTGGCGTAATCTGTCCCAGATAAGTTCCTATTCCCAAACTCGATAAGTTAAGGTTGTCAAACGAACGAAAATGCGAAGCTGGAAAACCATTTTTGATAGCGTTTTCCATATATTTTTTTGTACCTTGAGGAGTTGCATGTCCATCAATGGCACGAAATTCACTAACCAATGATATGGAAGTATTGATGTCCATTTTATATTTTAATTGCATGTGGCCATAAGCAAATAACGTTATATTTTAGATAGGTATTATTTTTCATATTAATGGCCAATAGAGCTAAAGACCATTTTGAGAGTCTTTCAAAGGAAATATTAAAAATTAGTCCGTCGCTAAGGTGGATTGCAATAGCTGATTCTGAGGGCAAAATACTCAACATAACAAGAAGAGAAGGTCTAGATCCATTGATGAATCTTGAGGAAAACCAGGAATACACATTGAATGCAATAACCCGACACAAATCTAGGTTAAAATTCGAAGATAAGTTGGGCAAACTGGTTTACTCCTTGGGAAAGTATGAAAAACTAGTAAGGATTGTTACTCCAATAAATAACAAATATTACGTTTTACTTACAATTGACGTAGAGGAACCCCATATTGATTCCATAATGAAGGAACAGATAATTCCAAAAATAATTGATAGCACAAAGTATTTTGAATGAGAACTCACATATTTCGTGAATATTGATCTGATACAACTGCGCGTCAAATTAATGTCAATCTTTGGCATCATTATGGAACTTTCCAGATACTAATTTTATGAAATCATAAGGTTTTAAATATCATCAACGATATCTTAAGCATGTATAGTAAAGACGAGATTGATAAAGCCAGTTTGCTAATCGGATCTGAAATCGCAAGAGTCCTCTCTGATTCTTCATTAATAGGATATGGTGGATGTGCTGCATGTCATGTGTTATTCAAGCTCGTCAAAAGTCTGTCGCTAAGTGAATCTGATGCGGGTGATTTGCTATCTCAAGCATTGTTTGAAGACCCTGAATTAAATGATAGATTTATCGAGATGGTAGAAAGAATACATATGAAGGAGAGAATGATGGGAGTTCAATTTTCAATCAAGAGTAGAGAAGCAAAGGACAGATTTATTGATGCGAATATAAAAAATGCGCTCTCTGAATTATCTTCTGATATCAAACAATATGGAAAAGTATTAGTCCTGAGAAAATTATTGTTATCGCTGGTCACAGTCCAGTTAGCACAAAATATAGGAGTAGATCATCATGCTGCCACTGAAGAGCTTTATTATTTTATGAAGAAAAATATAGAATCAGATAATTTAATACTTGAATTTATCAACAAGATATCAAAGTAGACAATGATGGCTAAACATGATTGGATAAGTCAGCATGCAAAAATCAATTTCTTTTAGTATTAGCATTTAGAAAAACAAATGAAATTTTCAACATGAGCGACTTTTGATCAAAAACATAATAGATAGTCTTTATTTTCTCAATCTATGGATTATTCGAAACTTTGCGAATCTATATTCAATCTGAATAGCGACATACGTTATGTAGCGGTCATTGACGATACGGGATTACCTGTTGTTGGTGGAATGAGAGGGGGTTTAGATTCTATTATGGATGAAAATAACGAGGAATTATACCTAACACATACCGCATTGCGTAAATCTATGCGAGAAAGGTTTGACAACAACATGGGAAGTTCAAGATTTGCATATGTTGAAAGAGAGAAGATATCAATTCTAACCTTTTACCTAGACAAGTATATCTTACTTGTAACAATGGAGCCAAATATCAACTCTCATACTTCCATTGACATTGCAGAAGATATCTTGGATATGATTAATGGAAAAGGTCAATGAAATATTTTGATGACAGTAATTGCGCCGTACATTTTTCTGCAATATTAAACTAGCCAGCAAATTTTAGTTGTTCAATTTAGATTTCGATTTTTCATTAATAATCCTCATACTGGATTTGTTCGGGACAGTAGTATTTGCAGTAACTGGTGCACTCAGGGCAATAGAACACAAATATGATATTGTAGGTATAATAATCCTAGCAACAGTAACAGGGATTCTTGGCGGAGTTATGAGAGATACGATTTTGGGAGTATTCCCTCCAAATAATTTTTCAGACACTATTCATATTGTATTTACAACTATAACTGCAGTTGTCATTTTTTTCCTTTATCATAAAACGAAAAAATATGAAAATTTATTTAATATTTTTGATGCAGTAGGTTTGGGAGTATTTACCCTTACAGGAGTTTCAATTGCACACTCTTTGTATAGTACTAACTATGTTTTAATCGTGATTTCTGGCTTGTTGACAGCTTTTGGTGGTGGAATTTTGAGAGATGTATTTGTGAGAGAACCGCCAATGGTTTTTACAAAGGAAGTTTACGCTGTAGCGAGCTTCATTGGTGTTATCGTGTTTCTTATCCTGATAAATCTTAGAGTGCCATTTGAATATACCGCAATAATGGTAATTTTCGTTACAACCGGTATTAGGTTGATATCCATCAAACTACATTGGAATTTACCTAGGGTAAAGATGTAGATCTCTAGATTAATCAAATTGTTGGGAAAAAAGTATTATTTTTAAATATTTTGAAAACAACTATTGTTCTGATTAAAGGTAAAATTATGTCATATCTTAATCAAAATCTTACCCAATTGCTCTCCTTTTTCTAATTTATTGTGGGCCTCTTGCACTTGTGCTAGTGCAAATACGGAATCTATTTTTGGCCTAATTTTTTTTTCATTTATGAAATTAATTAGTTCTAACAATTCTAATTTTGATCCAATTAAAATACCAAATAGCTGAATTTGCTTTGAGTAAAAAGTTCGTATTTGAAAATTAGCTTCACTTCCAGATGTAGTGCCACACATTGCTATTTTTCCACCTCTGCGAACAGAACTAATGCTAGTATTTATCGTCTTTTGACCCGCATTATCAACAACTGCGTCGACTCCTATGCCATCAGTTATTTTTCCTATTTCAAGAGCTATCTCTTTCTCTTTTCGATTTATCACATAATCAGATCCTATGTCATATGCAAAATTTAATTTAGAATCGTCAGATATAGTACTTATGGTCCTT
>JARBAW010000088.1 GCA_029237505.1 Nitrososphaerales archaeon | reverse complement strand
TAATTGAGGACTGATTTAGCGCTCTCTTTTTCCTTCAACAAACTCCATAAATGAATTTTTTGCCTCTACATAAGGTCTTTGAACTGGAGGATGCTTAAAGCAATATGCCGATACACTATCCAACTGACCTGTGATTCCTCTATCTATCGCTATCTTGGTACCTCTAATTGCGTCGATCATGACACCTGCGCTATTATAGGCATCAACAACCTTCAATTTGACGTCTACTTCAACCGGAACTTTACCAAAATATCTACCTCGCATTGAAATATAGCATACCTTGTCGTTTGCTAGGAATCCCACAAAGTCTGATGGACCAATTCTCATGGGCACTTCGTACGGAGCCATTGCTGCTACTGCACTTGTCTTGCTGATTCTCTTGTCTTCGAGACGTTCTTCATCAAGCATGTTATAGAAATCCATATCTCCACCAACATTCAGTTGGTAGGTTTCGTCAACCTTTACTCCCCTATCTACAAACAGCTTGACAAGTGTCTTGTGTAATACTGTAGCGCCCAATTGACTCATAACATCATCACCCGCGCAGAGGAGATTCTTGTTGGCGAAAGCTTGCTGCCATTTCGGAGTGGATGCAATGAAAACCGGTATGGCATTGATAAATGAAACACCCGCATCAAGACATTGTTCCACGTAATATTTGGTCGCTTCTCTGCTTCCAACAGGGAGATAATTTACTAGTATTTCAGCTCCTGTCTCTTTTAGTATTTTTGAAACGTCCGCAGGAGGACTATCCGAAATCTTTACTCTTTCATTAAGGCGTTTTCCAACTCCGTCAAGAACCTTTGCTTTTTGTACTTTAACACCGGTCGAAGGCACATCTGCTATTTTTATAGTGTTATTGGGACTTGCGAAAATTGCATCTGCGAGATCATGACCGACTTTTGATTCTACTACGTCAAAGGCAGCTACAAATTCTATATCATTTGGTTTGATGTTACCGAGGGCATATGCAATAAGGCCTTCGGGAATACCCTGAATTTTTTCATCCTCATTACCTTTTGAGTAACTATTACCATAAAATGAAATACCTTGCAATAATGCAGAGGCACAGTTTCCGACACCGGCTATCGCAACTTTAACCTTCTTATTTCCATTACTACTATTACCGCTCATGATTGCTTGTTTTACCCTATTTAGTTAATCAATATATGTGTATTCAGTATGTATTAGGCAAACTGGCGGATTTGGCTTTCAAGTCAAGCTGGCCACAATAAGTTAAGAATTTCAAGAATCTATTGGATCGGTTTATTACAAAAAGACAGTATTTGAGGAGTCGAGGTATAATGCAAAGTTGCCGGATCCAACTTTGACAAATAGTAATTAGAAACATTGGTACAGTCCATAAAGCCGTTTGAAAGAATTTCGCCATAGATGGACTCGAATAGTTCGCTTCCCTTTTGAATATCTGTGAGAACTATTAGGTTTCCGGCATTGTTGAGTTTTTGGCTCATTGTACTAATCATTGACGAAAATGAGAGCTTGTTGGTTGCAATGTCCAATCCTTCTGAACTTGGTATATTTAGAATGAAATTATCGATAGACCTGTCCGGGATGCTTGGCAACAACTTTACAGAATTTCCCCAAAAAACAGCCGCATTCTGGGGTTCTAACTCTCCAATCTTAGATTTGGCAAATGATATCTCATTTTGATCCTCTCCGATCCCAATAAAAAATTCAGCATAAATCTGGTTTGCCATCTGGTAGATAATTTCTCCTTTGAAATATCCCAATAATGCGTTGATTTTCAGAAAGGACTTGCGGGCATTTATGATGGTCCGTACCAAAACTGTAGATGGGTTACCCTCATGGAAGAACTGATAAATAGAATTCCACCTATTCTTGAATACATCTGGAAATCCCCTCATCCTTATTAATTCTTGAAAAAGATGTGTATCTGCAAAATCAGAAAAATACGAATCAGTTCTAGATACTGCCTCCAACTTGGGAAGGAATAATTCATCGTACAGGTTTGTAACTCTATTCCATGCCCTTATTGGGTCTGAACCCATATAAGTAACGGATAAATCAGAAAGCCATAACACTTCTGCAAGGATATTTGTCTTTCCAATATCATGACCTTTTTCCTTAATTCGAGAAAGTAGTTCTTTGTATTTTTTCTGAGCAAGATCTTGTTTAAAATATGGAAAATCTGTTCTCCAAATCAATGCCTCGACCATCAAACTCTTATCTGATTTCTTGATCTCTCTTTTTTGAGGCTTCACTTCTGGTTGACTATTAAATTTAAATGAAAAATTTTGAAAGACGTTCTCCAATTCCTGTTGGTTAAGCTTGAAGTAAGCATCATGTATCTGGTATCTTTGAATGGTTTCTATGGTCCGGTGTACCCTGGGTCCTACGGTTGGTCGAACTGTCGATCCTTGACTAGGGTAACCATTATTTTCTGACTTCAAACCATTGCCGTTATGTGTGAATTGGAGCGGATCGTAATCATGCAGAAGAGCCGATACAAGGAGAATTTCAATATCGTCTGCAGAGAATCTATAATTATTTATGGTGTTTGGTAACATCTTGAGCGCCATGTAAGAAACCTCAAGGCTGTGGTGAAAATTATGATATTCGGTGGATCCTTCTCCCAGTCCAATGTCTGCATATACCCCATCAAGAAATCTAATAAGGGTTGAAATTTTTTCAATTTTGTCTTGGTTAATGCCTTTAGTTTGTGCTACATCCAAAATGGCCAAAATTAATCTATCCTCTCTAATATCTGCCAGCGTTTCATTTGCTTCCTTAACTATTGATTTATGGAATCCGGGAAGTTTTTCTAGAATTTCGTTGTAGATTATCTTTATTGGCAAACTCTTGTAAAGATATATCCATAGTCCTGTTGTCATCCAGGGATACTTTATTCTAAATTTCTCTCTTTCAATTATTTCATCCACAAATAATACAATATTTCTGTTCAATTTTCCAATCTCTCGATTTGTGACAATTCCTTCTGGGTTGTTTGATTTTGTGCCCTGATAATCAGCACGCATTACAGCCCATTGTGGAATTTTAACCCTGTATCGCGCCCTCTTTATTGAACCACTGGTTGACCATGGAAGTCGAATAGTTTCTTTCTCTGTAGTAGCCACATTTTGATTTTTTGTATTTAGCAGTTCAGAATCCTTGACAACTTGGAGTATCACTTCTTTATTCGGGACTTGAAGTCCAAGTAACACGTGCCAATATTTGCCTTTGTCCACCCATTCTGGAGCATAAGTGGCTGGATCCCAGAAATCTATTGGCCCAAACGGGATATACCCCTCTTCAAACTCATGCGTTTCCGGATTATACGATTTGTACTCATATTTTCCGATTCGGGGGTTAATTTGACATGCGAGAATCCTTGTATTGTTGACTCTGTCTAACGATTTGGTAAATTCCCTATGGGCCATCAAACCCCAGATTGTACCCAGTCCACTTAGAATTGTAAAACTGAGGTAGACCAAGTCAAATTTGTTGTGAATTGCATAATTGAGCGCAAGTTGAATACCAAAAACATAACACGAAAACAATCCAGCAAAAAATAAGAAAAGAAAAAACCATCTTGCAATGTCATTATAAAATAAACTGAATGATTTTTGACCGCTATGGTCTATCGTACTATACTTCATGGACATTCACTTTCATTTTCTAGCATCCCGTACCTATTCCTAATTGATCGTGTGTTTAACCTCAATTATTCATACCGTGTGAATTGTAGTCGATAAAAATAATTCCATATATAAACGCGACCATGAACTGGCACTTTTCAATTTCAGATATTTGAAACAGTGCATTGAAGATATAAAATAAATGGTCGTACCAATTCTTTATTCTTTCAAACTACTATAAGTTTTACAAAGTGCATTCTTTTGTTTATTTGGAGTTGTCTTGATATCTCTTTAACGTCTTTAGCATCACCCTTTAGTGAAAATATTTCCAGACATCTATTCTTGTCTATTTTATTATGAAGGTGAACAATTATTATCTTGTCAAAATCATGTCTTATCGATGAGACCTGATCATCAGAATCTTCATCATGTACTGCCAAAAGTAACGAATTAATTTCTCCGTCCAAGTCTTCTTTCATTCGTTCGTCTGATAAGAGATTTCTAATTCCTGCCCTTATGATTTCTGATCGTCCTGAAAATCCCAAAGACTTGAGCTTGTCCAAACTCTCGATTATATCTTCATTTAATGAGACGCTCACTATGGTCAATAAGATTTTCATAAAGAGTTATTGGATATAATAATTATGCCATATTGAAATATGATGGCCG
>JARBAW010000087.1 GCA_029237505.1 Nitrososphaerales archaeon | reverse complement strand
CTTGACGGCCTGAAAAGTGACAAAGGTATTACAAAAAATCCAATCGGATAGTAAAGGACAACAAATAATGAAAATATGCATTATGAATTATAGTATTCAAAGGATCGCTAATTCAGGTGACAAGTAGTACCTGAACCTGTACTTGTAACATTACCTTCTGCTAGAAACTTTATTGAATTGATAAATTTATCCCGAATTTCAATAAGTCTTGGCTATCAAAGTCTCAGTATCAGATACAAAACTAATTAAGTAGTGCCAATCTCCAACCAGAATGTTCCAGTTTTGCTTAAAAATTAATCGTGTTACTACCTATAGAACAAAAAGTAAAAATGGAAGAAAAGAACAATTAGAGTATCAGCTAGTCTATTTCAAGAACTTTCATCGAATTCTTCTTCACTATTCTCCTCTCCCGCCTCATATAGATCGCCTTCGAATTCCTCTTGTTGTTCTATGCTCTTAGAAGGAAGATCGGCCTCGCTAGCAGAATTACACACGGGACATTTAAATTCTGTTATCTGTCCTTCGAGATCTAAGGGAAAATTTTTTTTGAAAATCTCTTCGCATTTTGGACATGCTAAGGTTGCTTCAATGTTCTCGTTGCCGAATTTGTGTGACTGCAACAAGTACAGGGTCTTTGTCATTATTCATATCTTATTGCCCTTATTGTTTATAATACTTGCATAACTCTTTCTGTAATCGGATGGTATCCTTCTATATCATACCTTCTTAACGTATGTTGGCCATTCCTACTATTACAATGACAGACGATGAAAAGAAACTCGATAATGCCCAAAAAAACCAGAGAGATATCGGAGCAGCGGAAGATGATCCGCATACGACGGGACCTGCCGAAAACCTAAGAGAGGAAGCAGCAGATATGGTTGATGATGAAAATTCACGCGATCCCATGTCACCAGAAAATATAACCGAACATGATCCTACGGCAGTTAAAAGGGAACAAGGCTCAGAGATAGTAGAAGAAGGAAATGCCGGCACCACAAGTAAAGAGGCACAAGATAAGTATAGGAAGAAAGGAATGACGGAAGTTTAATCTTTTGAGTAACAATCAAAAGAACCCTATTTTTTTTACTTCGTTTCGTTCTGATTATACTGACAAACCATTTCTGCTAAAATTGTATTATCGCTTGGCAAACTTTTAAGAAAATCATCTACCGTTCCACTTGTGTTTACGACTTTATTAGACATTTTTGAAACCGTTTGATTTGAACAAGTTCCATTTTCAAAAAGAAAGCCATCTACAGTTGCAGTAGTACACGTAACAAGAACATAAAATGAAATTAAAATTAACAAAAAAGAAAGAACCATCTCTGTTGCCTATTTTAGGGTCGTTGCTAGTTGATACACCAGGAATTCATCTCTTACTTTCTGGCATAATTGATTAATGGTAACTGGTTTTGGAAGGACCGAATCAATAATTCCCAATTGGACATAGTGCTGAAAAACGACGTCGTTTTCTATGTCGTAAGCACTTATTAACATTGTTCTGACCTTTTCGTTTATTTTCTTAACCTTTTTCAAAAGTTCCATTCCATTGAGGTTTGGCATCCTTAGATCTGAAATAACGAGAGCATAATCCTCCTTGTTGCCTATAAAGTGTTCGAGTGCGATTACTGGATCATTGAACCCGATAACCTCTATATTTTCAATATTTTTGCATAACGCGTCATGGAATAACTCAGTTATATCTATCTCATCGTCCACGATACTAACGATCTTATTTCTAGATGCGCTCATGAACGCTAACCGGAGTATGAACTAAATTATTGGACTTAATAAATATTTCCTGGAGTGAGTATGATAGAGAGGACTGATTCAGTGAGGTCTACAATTACTTCAATACAGAACATGAACATTTAGGATTAATTTATCGATAAAAATGAAAGATTGCCTTACGAAGGATATAAGTGACGGAAGGATCGAGAGAAAACCTGGTACGGTCATCTTGTCGCCATGCCGTAACGATACGTTGGTCCTTATAGGAGAATGCCAAATAAAAGATTTGCTACGTGGTTACCAATTGTTTGTGTTGATCTTTACAAACCAGATAGAAAAATCCATTCTAGAACGCTCAATTCGGGAATCAAGATACTTAATTACTTGGCCAGTGGGCCTCAGAAGCATGGTGGGGACTTTGGCCCACTGACGACATACGGTGATTTCGTGAACGTTACTGATCAGATAATCAACAAAATATAATAATCATTTCTCCATTAAGCAGTAATTAATGACTCAATTGGTCTTATGCGTAAATTGTCCACATACCAAACTTCAACATCGCTTTTTTACTGGGCAAACTGACAAAAGACATTATTGCAAGTTTTGTCAATGTCGTCAATTCAGAGAATTTTAGAAGCACTGTATTAAGTAAATATAAAGGTGAAACGTTTTTGTCTACCTTTTTTAGGATAATTCTGGTCATATAACAGCACAAAAAAAATTTTTCACCCTTTCTGGCGCACAACTCGAGCTACTATTTGTTATGAACGTCGAACGAAATATCTAAACGGCTATTAGACGGATCATGGGGATATAGGCGTTAAAGAATACAACTCGAATGTAAATTCATGAATTTTGTAATAAACAACAATGCATCCGAGAAAAAAATATATATTGTAATTTCTATTACATAATGTCAGGTGAATATAAGATGTGGAGAAATCCATGGAATTATACAAACCGCATTTTTGAAGAACTGGACAGAGAATTTTCAGACGCAGAGCAGATGTTGAATCGCATGTTCCGAACGGTTAGACAACCTAATGCAGACATTGAGACATTTCCGTATTATTACGGATATCAAATAACGGTCGGGCCTGACGGTAGACCACGAATAAGGGAATTTGGAAATGCCAAGCCGGGATCTGGAGGTCTGATGCAGCAAAGTACAGTCCGTGAACCGCTGGTAGATACCTCGTACGATGAAAAAGAAAACTCGACAACCATAACTGCAGAAATGCCAGGAATAACCAAACAGGATATCAGGCTAGAACTAGCGGAAGGGTTAGTGACTATACATGCTGAAAAAGGAGATAAAAAATATCATACTGAAATACCAATAGAGGCCGAACTCGATCAGGATTCTGCAAAGGCTACATACACAAACGGCATACTAGAACTCAAGATAAAATCAAAAAGTTCCCCAAAATCTAAGCCCAAAGAAATACAGGTCGATTAAAAATTTCCAGACTTCTTTTTTTTGAGGCGCATTAAATTGGAAAACAATGAAATGAATAGCTCAACTCTAAGAGTAGCCGAATCGGACCCAAGATTTGTCGGAAGGGGTATAGCACATATCGATCCCCTTGTGGTGGAACAGCTGCGACTGAATACTGGAGACGTATTGCAAGTATCGGGCAACAGAAGAAAAACACATGTCTTATTATGGTCAGGTCAACATTCAGATACTGGTAGAAGAATAATTAGGATCGATGGATACACAAGAAATAATTTAGGTGTAGGCATCGATGATAATGTCAGTATAAGAAAAGTATCTGCGTCAAAACTGGAACAAATTGTACTATCTCCTACGGAGGACCTAAATGTTGTAGGTCTCGAGGAATACTTGCCTGAACTATTGGAAGG
>JARBAW010000086.1 GCA_029237505.1 Nitrososphaerales archaeon | reverse complement strand
TGGTCGCCCGTCAAATGCCATGCACCTTTTGAACTAATTGATCGAATTAAATTAAACTCTTTTGATTTGCAGACATCCTGAACTACCGTCTATTACTCCTTCACTAGGAATTTCAATTTCCGGAATTACCTGATCTTTGCAAAGCTCTAGTAAAGGTATGTTCGCAATCGCACAACCCGATGCAGTCGTAATATCTGTCTTCAAGCTACATGCAATCCCTGACGGTGAAGCGTTATTCGTTTTGAGCGCAAAAATTGAGTATGCGCCTACACTACTACCGACGGAGTATGGAAAAATTAAAATGCTATCTTTTAGAGTTTTTCCAAACAACTCATGGTTCTTATCGGTTATCTTCCCTGTCTTATTATCCACTGAAGACAGGAAATTGATAGGCTGTGTTGTAAACAAAATCAATCCCTTTACCGTGCCACCAACAATCGTCCTACCTTTAAGCGAATAGTCCAAAGTATGTCCCTTACTTTGTATAATCCCTTATTATGGATTTTAAATCCTTCAAGCATACAGAAACTCCGTTAGATTTGTTTAGATAATGTGCCGCTTTCACACTATTTGTAATTACACCATCGTACTCTTCACGTGTTAACAGAGGTGACAGACAAGTACATGCGTCACAAATGATGTTTGCTCCAGCTTTTTCGAGTATCTCCGCCATTCCAGATTTACACGATTTTTCATAGGTTGGTCGTGCACAAAAGATCATGCATTTTTTGGAAAACTTCTTACCTACCATCAATTTGCACAACTGCTCGAGTTCATACATTCCTAATTGAGGACTGCCCAATGCGATCACATCTCCTGAGTCCGTAGTATTGAGTTCATCGATAGTTGATTTTTCTTCCTCTTTTCCAAATGTTATCGTTTCATCGTGTATATCTTTGTTGGAGAACATTCCACATGCTCCTGACGTGCCCAACGCTGCTGCTAATGATTTGGTTTTATACATATCTATGTTACTGATAGTGGAACCAAAAGAAACACAACTTTCTTTTACCGATTTGCCAGCAAAATATCCCAATAATCCATAATCTAATTCCGTTTTTAGTTCCTTGTCGATACTGATGCTAATTTTAGGATTTCTTGTGCTGTCAATTCTAAGATCAGAGTAGGGCGCCTTGCCAGTTATTGCACTAGCCAATGCACTAAGGGAACTTTCCTTATTTGTATGCAAATCAAACACTGAATTCACCATCACTGCCGCACTGCTTTCTGCAAAACTAACATTATGTCCTTTTTCTGGTAATTCAAATAACTCATATGGTATACATGAAAATGAAGGTATTGAGCCCATCTTCTCATACGCTCTGACTATTTTGCCTTGTTGTTTTTGGAAATTGTCAGAAAGGTCATTCTGTCTATTACTGTCATATCCCATCGGATTTATTGTAGTAGGAACTACAAATCTAGCCTCTTGACTATATCTAGTTAAAAACTCTGCTCCAGCATCACCAATCGTGTTGTAATTAACACCAGAAAGGTGAACCCACTCTACCGGAATTAGTCTTTCTGCATTCGTCGCTTTTCCTATCGAGAGCAAGATCTTATATGCAGTTGAAATAGGACTGCCATTTTTTCCATCCAGCCCGTCCTCCTCATCTCTGGTTAAATGCACAAAGAATATGGAATAGCTGACCTATAATAATTATGGCCGGGTAAATAGACAATCATTTTTTGCAGGGATTGAATAGAATAAATAGCGACTGCAAGTACCATACTTGCATGGAATGTGCAGTATATGATACATACGTAACAAAAAAGGATGGCAAGATTATGCACTTTGACGTTATCGTGGACTCTTCAACTCCGCATGAAAGGGCAATTGAGTATGGAAAAGAGTACCTGAAAGATGCAGGTCAAGAAGGTCAATCGATGACTCAAGAGGAATGTCAATTTTGTCATGTCCAAGAAGCTCCAAAGATAGTTGAGGACAGTATACAAAAATCAGGATACTTTATTCAAAAGATGGAAGGATGTCCTTAATAAAATAGAATAAGGTTTAATCCTGAAAACTAAATATCCACGAGTTTTTTATTTTTTCTGTTACTATTATAACGACATGCTTCATATTAGAAAGTGACTAGTTGAAAGAGATTCTCTTGAATTAAAGGCTCTTGATTGTAGAACATATTAGAGTCTAATTTTTCTCATACAGAAAGCATGATACATCGTGATTTTTTTCCTTTCTTTCTAATTGTGGTTCTTTTTTACATATTTCCATACTGTAGGGACATCTATTGAAAAATTTACAGCCGCTTTCTGCAGGAGTTGAATCAAAATTTTTGATTCTAATTATCTTTTCCCTGTCTATATTTTCAAATTTTGGTTCAGATATAGAGTCTAATAACGCCTGCGTGTAGGGATGCAAAGGATTGGATAATACTGTATCTATGGGGCCGCTTTCAACTATCTTGCCTGCATACATGACTGAAATATCATCTCCAATGTATCTTGAAGTTGCCAAATCATGGGTAATGTAGAATACTGTTATGTTACGACTGATACTTAACTGCTTTACAATCTGAAGTATTTGAGCTCTAATTGAAACATCAAGCATTGAAACAGGTTCATCTGCAATGATTAATCTAGGTTCAATGACAAGCGATCTAGCAATTGCAACTCTTTGTCTTTCTCCTCCTGATAACATGTGAGGATACTTTTCAGCAAATTCCACTGATGGTTTAAGGCTTACATCATCTAATATCGCATGTATTTTATTAGTACGTTCTTCGTTCGAGTAATCTTTATAAAAAATATCAATCGGTTCCTTTATTATGTCGAAGACTTTCATTAAGGGATTTAGAGAACTATAGGGATCCTGATGAATCATTTGAGCCTGTTTACGATAATTCCAGAGATCCTTACCGTCCTTATTCGTGATAGTATCCCCGTCAAAAATGATTGAACCTGAATCAGGATCAATTGCTCGCAAAATTATTCTCGCCAATGTGGATTTGCCAGAACCCGATTCACCCACTAAGACTGAGACTCTTCCTTCTGGAATATTTAGGCTGACACCATCCAATACCTTTTTGTAATGCTTTTTTCTTGGATTTAGTAAAGAGATAATATTCTTATTAACCGGAAAATATTTTTTAACGTCTTGTACTTCTAAAATGTTCTTCAAGAACCAATGGTAATGAAAACAAAATGTAATTTAAACGATTTGTAGATTCAAATTCAAAACTATTGCTACTCTTGTCAATAATTTGGAGAAATCTTTACAAAGTTACCATGGCCAATATTTGCTTGATCTACTTTTCCGTTCTCCATTACTATCTTTCCTCTCACAATAGTCATAATCGGCCATCCCTTTAATCTCCATCCGTCATAGATAGTATAGTCAGAGTGTGAATTTAATATATCCGGAGTTACCGTCTGTTCTTTTGCTAAATCTATAATCGTTAAGTCAGCATCTGAACCTTCCATAATAGTACCTTTCTTGGGAAATAAACCAAAAATCCTTGACGTATTCGCACTGCACACTTCAGATAACTTGAGAAGATCTATTCTTTTTTTATTTACACCTTCACTCAACATTACCGGAAGCATTGTAGCCAATCCTGAAAATCCCGATGGGGCGTTCCAGAAATTCCCATCAGCATTTTTCAATTTAAAATCGTTTGCAACGTGATCTGTTCCGATGGTATCTATAAATCCTCTATTTAGAGCATCCCATAACTTCCCTATGTTATCTTTTGGTCTCAAAGGTGGTACCACTTTTCCTTTAATATTATCAAAATCTGTGCTATGTGTCAAGTAATGAGGACATGTTTCAATCCAAATTCTCAGATCCTTGTGCAATGTTTTGTTTTTAAGTATTTCATTCAGCGCTTCTGACGAACCTATGTGAACAAAATACAAATTTGCTTTGTAATTTAAAGCAATATTTATTATTTTTCTGATTGCACTTACTTCGGATTCTTCTGGTCTTAATGATGACCATAGTTGAAGAATTCTTGAACTGACATTCTCGTTCTTATTTCGCATTTCTTGTATGTTTTTGGAGCATACTTCATGATCTTCTGCATGGACTAGTACAATTGAATTCAGTGATGCCCCAGCTTGGATAATCTCTTTGAGTAGGTTATCTGTCATGTTTGCCTCCATTTCTCTTAATGTAGTTGAACCAGGAGCCAGATCGGCGAGAATTCTATTGAGGTGGGATCCTAGATTCATATAGATTTTAAAAGAATTAATACCGATACTTTTGAGGTAACTCATCTCACCGGCTTGTTTAGGTTGCAAAATTGAGGCATGTATCGCGTAATCCGTAATGTGGCTATTCTTGCTTGCCTCAAGATGATTGACAATATTTCTATAACTTCCCTCCAATCTAATCATGCGAATTATTGTAGTTACCCCACCAGTTGCAGCGGAACTTGATTCAGTAATCGCAGCATTTTCTATTGGGGTATAAACACCATAATGAACATGGGGATCAATTAACCCTGGCAGAACATACTTGTTGTCTGCGTTAATAATTCTGTCAGCACTAACATTTTCTATAGTCTCTTTGAGTGCTTTTATCTTTCCACTTTCAATCAGAATATTGGTATTAACAATACCATTAAAGGGAATAACTGCATTTACATTTTTAACTATAATGTCGCAGGTATTGTTCAAAATCTCTTGAATATGGCTATTAATATTAATTTAATCCTTTGTAACCTAAAGCATTATCCTAAAGATCATCTAGAACGCTCCATTTAGAAAAGTGAGCTCTGATTGGTTCGATTATTCTATTCAAATAAATGGAAACAGAATCCTTAAGATCTTTGGGGTGTATTTTTTTCTGGTTGTAGTCTTTTTCAAGATTAATGTATTTATCGTACGTAATGTTTCCACCGTACTTAGTTGGTCGTTCGATTTGAAATTCTGAAAAATTGTGAAAAATAATATATCTAATGATCTCTAATATAGGATTATTTTCTGATATTCCGATAGGACAATAGGCCTTTGATATTTTATTGCTAATGCTAATCTCATCATCGTGAATAAGTATGCCACCCTGTGGATTGGTCTTGCTCATTTTACTTGACAATCTTACATCTTCTTCGTCGCCCCCATTGTCAGGGAATTTTGTAGGTTCGTAGAGCCCTGGGAGTAAATGGTGATGAACAGACACTGGTACTTTCCATTTCAGCTTTGGGAAAATTTCTCTTACAAGCATGTGGATTTTCCTTTGGTCCATTCCTGCATGAACAATGTCCAAATCTAGTGCTTTGATATCTGCAGATTGCATTGAAGGGTACATCAACTGTGAGAAATCTAGTTTCTCTTTTTCCGATCTACCCATTATAGTAAGAGCTCTCAGTGTTCGTGATAGTGTCATATGTTTACTAAAGACCATAAAATTTTTCCAATAATCATCATAACTATCGTACAAATTTGAACCTAAAATGACATTTACTCCTGGACAGAAAAATTTGAATGCTTCCGTATAGTATTTGGAAACTTGTATTATTTTTTCCCAATCACTGTCTAACTTGTTGTTTATGTATGTGTGCCAGTCTGCAAGAAATACGTTACTGTTAACTCCTGCCTCAATAAAGTCATTTATCTTGTAGCCCGTCAAGATTAGACTTCCCAAATGCAATTTTCCCGAAATTTCCAAACCAATGTAATGACGAGGCTTGACATTCGTTTGAAAAATCTCTCTCAGTTCCTGTATTTCAACAACCTCTTCAGTTGGTTCTCGCAGAACAAGACCAATTTTACTTTCTACATCCATGAACTATGTAAAAGTGAATGGGGGAATTATTATTTTTACCTCAACAATTTTATCTCCACTTTCGAAAAGTGTCTCAATATTAATAAGTGATAGGAATTAATTTAGAAAAATGAACATCAAGGATCTCTTTGGTGGTGAAATAGTTGGAACGGGGTCTGATTTTATAGTGATACATAAAGGCAAAAATAGGTTATTGTTACAATTCAGCTCTCACAAGATAACAAAACTGAAAAACGAGGCAACACCTTACGGCTCTTCATTTTGACAATGACTCGTCTTTTTTCACACGAATCAGTCTGTTTTTGATAAAAAGTTAAATCTAGTAACATACAAAGTTGGTCAATTGACATCAAAAGTTACAACCGAAGTCTTGGAGAAAGGAACACGACAGACCAAAACCATCTTCCAGATGCCTCAAAAACATAAATCAAAAATTTACTATAACAAAAAAGCAGAATCAGAATTTTTTGTAGATAATTCTGCACTTGCGGGCTTTACTGGGGAACGGATACTCTATATGTCGGTTAGAGAGTTGATAGAAAATTCATTAGATTCCTGCGAAATAAACCATATACTTCCCATTATTCATTTAAGCCTGAAACTACTTGACCCGCTGAATGATTTATGGACAATATCATGTAAGGATAATGGCATTGGAATTCCATCGGAGAAAGTACCCGTTGCCGTTTGCTCGTTCTTAACATCTGGAAAGTATGTTGAAAAGCAACAAAGAGGTCTTTTTGGAGTTGGATTGAAGATGATAGCCGCGTTTTCAACAAAGGATACTGATCATCCTTTGAAGGTATGGTCCAAGTCTGAAGAAGAGTCAGAATATTATTTTGATCTCAGGACGGATATTGGGACAAATAAGCCGATCACTCTTTTTAAGAAGAATGTTAAAAATGATGAATCCCAAATAGCAGGTAATTCTGGTTTCAAAGTCCAAGCAATTTTACGTGCGAAATTATCCCCTGTAACTAAAAACAAGATCTATGACTATATTAGTCAAACTAGTATCGTTAATCCATACGCGGTAATTATTTTTGAAACAGATGAAGGTAAGGTAACATTTAAGAAAAGAACAGAGACCATGCCAAGTCCTTCAAAGGAAGTATTACCTCATCCTTCTGATATGGATCTTAAGACTCTAAAGAAGGCCATACTAAATTTCATGAATCAAAAAACAAGTCTACAGGGTATACTTTCAAGCTCATTCCAAAAAATGTCAAATGAAAAGGCCAAAGATATCATAAATAGGGCAGGATTGGAAACAAAACCTGCAGACCAGTATGACGAACACGAGTTAATTAAGGTTGTAAATATCTGCAAGCATACTAAATTTCAATCTCCAAATACAGACCATTTAAGTCCCATAGGGGAAAAAATTCTGACTGTCGGAATGACTTCAGAATATTCAATTATTCAAAATAAGGTCACAACCAATTCAGGAAGTCAGACACAATTAACAGCCAAGATATTAAAGCCTGCACTTACCGCATATTCTTCAAGAATTTGTGTTGTGAATAATAGGCCGACAATTGTAGAATGTGGAATTGCCTACGGGGGGGATATCCCTTCGTTCAAACTCTATAGATTTGCAAATAAGATCCCACTTTTATATGATGAAGGTTCTGATGTTGCCCGTGAGGTGATTTCTGAAGTGGGTATAAATAAAATGGGAATATCAAAGAAAGAGGTTAAGGAACAATTCTCAAATGTGGAAACAAAATCCGACAGAACAGTAGAATATCTACCTATTCATATTTTCTTTCACATTTGTTCCACTAAAATACCATACAAGACTGCTGGAAAGGAAAGTATCGCGTCAGAAGGTGATCTCAAAAAATATATGAAATCGTGTCTATCTGATCTCTACAGAAAGGTTAGCGCCCAGATTAGAAGAGAGCTAAAGATAAAGGAGGACGAGAATAAGTTAAGGCTCTACAAACACTATATACCCTTCATAGTTAATGCAATATCCGAATCAATAAAGATTGATACAAGAAAACTTACCAGCGCATTTCAAATTTTGGCAGAGAAGTATGTTGGTGGTGAATTGTCAAACATTACTAAACCAATCCTACCGAAATCAGATCCAAAAAGAATAGAACCAGTCAATAAGAAGATTAGCACGAGCAACAGAAATGGTAATGAAAATAAACTAAGCAAATTTGATACTCGATCTAATGTATCAAAACAAAGTAACAAAAATAGCTCATCCAAAATTAATATTTCTCGCAAGAATAGGAAAAAATGAGGTATAGAAAAAATGACAATTAAAGATAAGAGACATCAAGAAATTACTAACAAGATCAGAAAAATAATGAAGAATGTCGGAGATGATATCCTTGTTGAAGGCATCATGCCAACTCTTGAAATTCCGAAGGTGGGATATGACAATACTGTTTGGTCGGATGAGAAGAGAATGCTTACTATTGGTGAAAAGACTGTGCAAATTGGTCCTAACAGCACAAAGAGGATTCCAACTTTTGCACAATATTTAGTCATGGCTAATGCAATAAGAAAATTACTAGATGAAGAAATGGAAAGTACCATTAGGGGCATGTATTATGCCACTTTGAGCACTGTAGGAGATGAAAAAAATCAACAGAAATTTTGGAGTGGCCAGGATGATTCTGACGATGCAATAAAAGCAATAGAACTTTTGACAAATGTTCCACGTGAAGAATTCTCGGTAACATCCAAACCAAAAGGAATGATTTCGGGGCCAATAACTTTGAGTGTTGGTGGAGACTTGATTGATTGCAATTTGGGGAGCAAAGCTACATCACAACTAATACCCACGAACATACGAGATCTAGAAATTGTAAAAGTAAAGGCAGATTTTGTCATGGTAGTTGAGAAAGATACCGTGTTAAACAATATTAGAAAATCAGGATTTATTCAAAAATATAATGCGATTTTGTTAACAGGATCAGGTGAACCGGATAGAGCTACAAGGATGATGGTAAAGATGTTAAACGAAAAGTGGAAAAAACCAGTAGTTATTTTCGCTGATGCTGATCCATGGGGATTGGGAATCGCATTACGATACAAAATAGGAAGCGAATCCTTAAGTTATGACAGCGATAGATTGGTAACACCAAATGCAAAGGTTCTAGGAATGATGTTTTCTGATATTTATGAATACAATATTCCGAAGGTGGCAAGGCTTACTGCTACTCCCGAAGATATGAATCGAGCAAATGACATGAAGAAAAAGCCATGGCTTCAGGATAAACGTTGGAGAAAGGAATTGAACCTATTTCTTGAACGAAAGGAAAAATGTGAGTTGGATGCATTTTTCAAATATGGATTCAAGTATCTGGCTGATACATATTTGCCCAATAAATTGCGAGAGGCCGGAGTCATCTAGTCTGACTAATGACTTTGGATTTGACTCACAAAGTAAAAATTGTCACGTCACGGGATCATTTGCTCTTACATCTTGTAAATTTAGTTCGGTTGATGATCTCAAATACATGTTGGCGGCGTTCTTATTATTTCTGGATTGGATGATACTCAAGTATGCTACATAGAAGAAGCCTATTGTCTGTAGTGCAATAAGAGGAACAAATATTGGGTTTCCCGACATCAATGATATGGCTATTGTAACGCAACCATATGCGCTAAAAAAGATTTCCAATAATGTTGTCCTTGTAAATGGTAACGCATATTTGTTATTGCGCCAATCTTGATTCTTTTCCATTATTCCAAATTTTGGCGTTCTTAGAAATTCATTTCTTTTTCCTATAAGTGCGTCAAAAATTGCTACGGAATTATTGATTGATATCCCACTAGCATAAAATATCATGAAAAGGTACTGTAGTGCCTTTGTTCTCCAATTCTCAACCCATATTTTTCTAATCATTATCAAATATGTTACTGGTCCTAATAAGAGATACGCCACTATTCCAAGTGCTGGAGCTAAGGCCGTATCATAAATCTGATAATTCATCAATAGTAGAATAGGGAATATTAGGAATTGTATGAGAAAAAGAGGATTTATGACGTGCTTGGTCAGTTGAATGAATATTTGAATTTTGGTATCTATGGGAAGCGTTCTATGGGATAGTAACATTATCAAGAGTTTCTTTGCGACCTGTACCGAACCTTTTGCCCATCTGAATTGCTGACGTTTTGCAGCATTCATCTGTACGGGAAGTTCAGCATTTACCACCAGGTCCTCATCAAAAATGCATTTCCAGCCTTTCATCTGAGCACGGAAGCTTAAATCCAAGTCCTCAACCAGCGTGCTTGTGTGCCAACCTCCTGCATCCTTTATGCATAGTGTTCTCCAAATTCCCGCCGTACCATTGAAATTCATAAAGAGGTGTGTGAGACTCTTTGCCTTTTGTTCTATGAAGAAATGAAAGTCCAAAGATACAGCTTGAGCCTTTGTCAAAATTGAATATTTTTCGTTAATATGACCCCATCTTCCCTGAACTAGGCCAATTTTTGAATCTTCAAAATAGCATAGGGCTTTTTTCAAGAAATCGCTCTGAGGGATAAAATCGGCATCAAATATGGCAATAAATTCTCCTTTCGCAAATTTCAGTCCTTCCTTAAGAGCTCCGGCCTTATACCCTGTTCTGTTACCCCTGTGATAAGCTGATATGTTAAATCCGTCTTTTTTATATTTATCAACTAGGGATTCAATAATACCAGAGGTTTCATCATCTGAGTCATCAAGCACTTGTATTTCCATTCTCCCCTTTGGGAAATCCATACCGCAAACAGCATTTATCAGGCGTGTAGCCACGTATTTTTCATTGTAGATTGGTAGTTGAATTGTTACCAGTGGACAAGTCTCATCAGACAGATTTATTTTTCTTCTGACCTTGTGATTAAGCCTATTTCTCGTAGACTTGTAACTCAAATAATTAAAATTTAAAGTATACACGGTCATTACCCAAGCAATTGCCATCAAAACATAATACAAAAATCCACTGAATTCTGATATTATCTTCTATCACTACCTATTGTAAAAATGTACAAGTAAATATTTATAGGTTCACTGTAAGGCCTGTTTCACTACTAACCCTTTTGGAATATTTTTACGCACTGTGGAGGACATACATTTTCGCACGCCATACAGAAAATGCAATCTTTTTCTCTTATCATGAATGGCTTTTTCTCTGACGCAGGATGTCCTGGGGTATCAAGCCATTCATAGACATTCACGGGACACGCCTCGATACATGCGCCATCAGCAACACAAATATCAAAATCCACTGTAACTTCTGTTCCCCAGATCCCAAGTTGCCCTGGTGGGTCAACCGGACCCCAAACCTTTATTCCTTGAAAAGATCCTGTCACCTGTCGTTTTGATTTGAATTCAGGATCGATTGGTCCTTCTACTTTTGAATAGGAGTCTCCTGTTCCAGTCAATGAAATAGTTGTATTCCCGCCAGTCATTGCTGGAGGTGCCTGTGGAGGAGGCGTTGCGGATGGAGCGCCGGCCTGGACCTTGGGTTGCGCCAAGTTTTCTTGAGACTTTACATCTTGCGCAAGAGTGGGATCTCTGGACACTGGCTTCTTTTTCAGTGGAGTCAGTTCATCCAATTTTTTTATTGAATCCTCAGCGGTTAACTTTTGTGATTTTTTATAATGATCTATAAGCTTATCTCCAATCTTAGAATTCCAAATTATTGTGTCAATAATTATTTTTGCTCTGTTGTCTGTTTTTTGTCTATAGTTCTTGATCCAGTAGTGGTCGCCAAAGTATTCTACGGGTTTGATTTGATATATTATGTCGACAACGTCCCCTGTGACAATTTCAACTGTGATTTCTAGGTTAGCCTCAACGTCTTTTTGGGTCATCGCATCAACTCCGGTTTCCGTCCATCTATCTGAAACATAAATTCGATCTGCATACGAATCTACCTTAAATCCTGAACTCTTCAAACTGTTAACAATGGCGCTTGTGTCAGAACGCTCTGTTATTTCTACAGGTATTCTGAATATTCCTAATCTGGATCCATGCAATGGATAAACCCCTCTCTTGGCCACTTCTGATAGCATAACCCAAACACGATCTTTTAACAGAGCGGACATATGCCAAATTATTTGGGCATGTGCTAAAAGTATTTCGATTTTCGGAGAAAATAGCATTGATTCAGAACATGTTCTTTGTAAAATCAAGTCCTGGAGCGAAGGAATCGACTAATCTTCATTCACGAATAAAATTTGGACATTCGTCCCAACTCCTCGAGTAGATTTGAATAGTCTTCTAACGTTTATCGGGTCATGGCGAGACATCTGTGAATAAGATGGTTTGTTAACTTCAAATTTGGCATGTCAATTTTTCTTGCAAGTTATTACTAATCAATTAAGTAGTTAAAGATATCAACATATAAGAACTAATTTGATATAGTTCTTATATGCAGTAACATATTATTTCCCACCGTCCACTCCGTATTAGTGTATTTGAGAGTTTGAGTAAATTGATATATTAAGAATAATCCAAAACAAGGACTAATTAAAAGCACTTAAATTATCAAGTAAAAAAATACAGTGTTTATAGGGCCGATAGTTTAGTCTGGTAGAATACCTGCCTTGCATGTAAATGCCCTTGGCATTTACAGAGGAAACGTAGGTGGTCGTGGGTTCAAATCCCACTCGGTCCACTTTGAATCACAAAATTTTGATCCTTATCGAGATGATACAATAACTATCTTTGAAATCTTGTTATTGTTATAGAAGAAATTAACACATTCTAATTTAGCAACAAGATCCCCCTCTTTTTTTACTAATTGTTGTAACGCACTTCTAATATATCATAGACAAAAAATTATTTTAATGAAAAACGTTGGTATGATTGTTATATTGATATCGGCGCTTACGCTAACATTGGTGTCAACAGCAATATTCAGTGGAATTCAGGAAGTTAGAGCGGAAGATGATAACAATAAGGACGATAAGAAGGATCAAGTCAATACTGAAAGGCAGCAAATCAACAAATGTGAAAACAATTCACAAAATGAAGAAAGTGACATAGAATGTAATAATATTGTTGTATACGGAGTGGTCTGTATGCCTGGAGCGCAATGTATACTTGACAAATATGAAGTGCCATTTGAATTGGTCACACCCTTCTAAAGTCTTCATTATTTTTTCTGTAACTAGCGAAATTCTATTGTCGGAATATCTACTTTACATTGTTTTTGCGATAATGTGTCTTTGATATTAAACTCACGTCATTATGTGAAGGTCGATCTTGTTATCTTTAATTATTCTTTGCAAATTTAGATAGTAAGAGTTATTTCTGGCCGTATCGTAGACTCATTATTGTCATTTTTTGGGGGCGGCGAAACTGCAAGTTTTGATAAAAAAAAGTATGAGATCTTGACTCTTAGTATCCGACAAACTGTGTTGGAAAGGTCGCATCATAGATGTCAAAAATGTTCTGTTAAACTTAAGGGAAGTAATGGTCCTTTTTTTGAGCACATTAATGGCGCTCTAAAAGACAACAGACCATCAAATTTGAGATCTTTATGTGATAAGTGTTTTGAACATGTTAAGGTGAAAGAAAGTAGAAAGGGGCGTTTGGGCAGTATCAGGAATAACCTTGGCCAAGTATTTGGAAAATAATTAATAATTTTCTAAATTGATTCCAAAAATAAAATTCTGTGCTCTTCACAGCAGAAATTCTCTATCTTCAAGACACCAAGATTAGAGTTTCCTTCTACGTGGGGCCAGCTTTCTCCGTCAAAATTTTTGCCGCAGTATGCACATGTGTTGTCCAATCGTAGATAATTAAATATTGGTTCATATAAACTTCTCAAAAATGCTGATGCATAACAATTTTTATCCAAATGTTCCAACAAGAGTGAATAGTTTACTTGGATTAAAAATATATTCTAAAGGATACAATATTCTGATATTAATTGAAAAATATGGCAAAAAAGAAAGGGAAGATTGTTTCAACCGCAGATGAAGAAAATACAATACCATACGAAAAATGGATTGTGTCATTTGCAAATAGTGGAAGAAGTAAAATTAAGATATCTTTTCGTGAGTTTCTCGCCCAAGGTTTCTATGAGGCCTATGATACCGTTATGACTTATGCCGAAAATCAGAATCTGGATGTACGATGGTTTAAGGAAAAACGTAATTGTGGTAATGCTTTTTCTCAATTCGAGATTACTAAACTAGAATCCTTTTGTACTTATTGTAATAGGAAGTTTAATCATCAAGAGCCCGTCCCATGTCATCACGATGAATGCAACTCTGTTTTCTGTTCAAGAAATTGTATGAACGATCACATAATGTTGCTACATGATAGAAATCTTTGAATCAACCAATGGGGGCTAGGTCTGTATTGAGCTAGGTTTTAATAGAATAAGAGTAACTATCTTTATCCTTGATGTATCTCCTCTGAATTGTTCCAAATAGTGGGAGATAAAATATTCAGGGCTATTGTCATTGCACTCCTTTATGATAAATCCCAAACT
>JARBAW010000012.1 GCA_029237505.1 Nitrososphaerales archaeon | reverse complement strand
TCTCAATATTGCAAGATTTGTTGTCAAAAAGGCACAAGAAAAATACAAGGATTGTTTCAATGTAAGACTTGTGGTGAAGATAACGCTGATAGAAACGCTCCTTACAATATCGCTAAACGGGGATTAGGTCAGGCATCTAATCTAGGGGTAAATGTGGACATGCCCAGAACTTTTCCTAGTGTAGACAGGAACACAATGATGAGAAAAGAAGCCTACATTTTTAATCGGAGGTAGTTCACCAAGTTTCTGACAATCATTGAACACTTAATCCCCCTTGAGAAATATTGCTAATTGGTTTGTATGTTACTAGAGAATAAACTTGTTAATTTACGGAGGACAAACTCCTAACTCAAGATCTACTTCATCTTTTCTCAGTAGGGCTATTCCGTCATTGTTTGTCCTTTTCTACTAGTCTCGTAGGGACTTAAAAATTAGATTGTATGATTGGAGAATTATCTCAGATTGTAGAATGTTATTTTGAACTTGCATCAGACCATAAATATCTGAAATACTCTTTCGCAAATCCTGCCAAACCTATGTGGTTGGCCCAGATTGCAATTGGTTCCACGGCACCTTTTTCATTTCTTCCACTTCCAAGCAATATCATTACCTGGTTGATATCACCTATGACCCCTCCTCCGAACATATTGTTTTTAACTCTAACCTCAGCTACTCTTGAAATTGTCAGGATCGTTTCCTTACTAGTATTATCAGAAACTAGGACTGCAATTTTTACACCTTTCTCTGACAATGTTCTCAAGGTTGCTTGGATTATGCCAACGATGTTTTCCGCACCCTGGGGTAATGCAACAAGTAATTCCTTTTTGCAGTTTTGAATAATTTCTTGAACTTTACTTGCGATATTATACAAGCCCATCACCACCCATATCTCTGGCCTTTCCTTGATGCCTGTTTTTTCGTAGATAGGCATTAATTCTTGGATTATTGCCTCATTGTTTGAATCCATCTTTTTTTCAATCAATGTTCTAGTTGTTTCTGTCGCAGTTTGGGGTGAATTTGGAAAAAATTTCTGTGGTCTGGAACTATTAGATTCAATCCAGCCTCTTTCTTCTAGAGAATTCAAGACTTCGTATATCTTAGAATATGGTACATTTGATTTCTTGCTAATCTCAGAAGCTGCCATTGACCCGTTTTCAAGCAATGAAATGTAGACTTTTATTTCATAACTCCCTAACCCTATTTCTTCCATTGCTTTTTTTGTCTTATCGGATAAACTCATAATAAAGGTAGACAGGATAAGAGAAACATGCTATATATTCTAGATGTACTGCCTAATCTTGCAGTGAAACCAAACTAATCACCATATTATTAGTTACATTATACTTATATAGGAAATATACAAAGTCGACTTGAATACCTAGGTGAGATTAAGTGGAATTAATACAAATATCTAATCGTACCGTAAATAAAGTTAACACAGAGAAGAGAACTATACGATTTACTCAGAGTATCTGTCCAGATTGCAACATGATTCTTGACGCAGAAGTTTTTGAAAGAGAAGGTAAAGTCTTCATGACCAAAACCTGTCCCACACATGGCGAATGTGAAGAATTGTACTTTGGTTCGTATAAAATGTACAATAAATTTAGCACTTATTGGATGGATGGAAAGGGTGCACATGCGCCAAACGTTATGGTGGACAAATGTGCATGCCCGACTAATTGTGGCCTGTGTACCAATCATCTTTCACACTCTGGATTGGCTAACATGATAGTCACCAATAGATGTGATCTGACCTGCTGGTACTGTTTCTTTTATGTTAAAAAGGGATTGGAAGGCGCCTATCTATACGAACCCACTCACGAACAAGTCAGAGCAATGATGAAAACTCTGAAGGCAGAAAAACCAATTGCTGGAAATTCAATCCAAATTACAGGTGGTGAACCAATGTTGAGGGATGATATTGCAGATATCATTAGGATAATGAAAGAAGAGGGGGTTGATCATGTGCAAATGAATACCAATGGTATTAAGCTAGCACTCTCGCCAGAGACAATGCGTCAGGTTAGAAACGCTGGTGTAAGTAATTTGTACTTGTCATTTGACGGTGTTACTCCAAGAACTAATCCAAAGAATCACTGGGAAGTTCCATATGCTTTAGAATCTGCTAGAAAATGCGGAACAACTGTAGTATTCGTTCCTACTGTAATAAAGTCAATCAATGATCATGAGTTAGGTCCAATCATTAGATACGCCCAAAAACATCTTGATGTTGTTCACGCGGTCAACTTCCAGCCTGTTTCGTTAACTGGTAGAATGGGCAAAAAAGAGAGAGAAAAATATAGAATTACCATTCCAGACTGTATAGAAAGAATAGAAGAGCAAACTAATGGAGAAATTTCAATGGATGATTGGTTCCCAGTTCCATCATGTATGCCACTAACAAATGTAATCGAAGCATTTAGCAAAAAGCCAAAGTATGAGTTATCAATTCACTTTGCTTGTGGTGCCGGTACCTATGTATTTGAAGATACTCAAACCAAGAAACTGATCCCATTAACATCATTCGTTGACCTTAAGGGTGTTTTGGAATATTTCGAGGAAAAAGCTGAAGAAATAAGATCCGGTGCAAACAGGTATTATGCCATGCTACAGGTAATTAGAAAACTAAATCAATTCGTTGATAGAGAAAAACAGCCTCATGGATTGAACCTTGCAAAGATGTTTTCCAGCATCTTGTTGAAACGTAACTTTGACTCGGTCGGTTCATGGCATGTCCGTTCCTTATTCTTAGGAATGATGCACTTCCAAGACAAATATAACGAAGATCTGGAAAGACTCCAGAGATGTGACATTCACTATTTGACTCCCGACTTGAGAATTGTTCCATTCTGCGCATTTAATGTAATTCCAGAATGGTATAGAGACAGGATCCAAAAGAAATACAGCATTCCTGTTGAAGAGTGGGAAAAAGCCCATGGACAGACCCTTGAAGCCGGGTTGTATCGCGGTATTATGAGAAGAGGCAAACCCGAAGCACAAATGGGATGCGCAATGTCTGAAATGCACAAGGCAGCCGCCGAATCAATGGCCAATGACGATCACAAAGCCGTTGAGTTAAGGAACGGAATGGCTGGCGCCTGATTCGTTCTTTCTATTCATTTCTCTTTGTTTTTAGCCCAATTTTAATTTGCAATTTTCCACCTCTTAATTCTGTACTATTTTTAGAACAAGATTTAATTGAACGCTGGATCCACCTTCCTCAATGTCTAATATGAAATATATTCAACTTGAATCTCAGGGAGAAGTTGCTATACTTCGAATCAACAGACCTGAAGCTTTGAACGCGATGAATATTGATGTCGTATCAGAGCTTTCTCAAACTGTGGACAAGATAGCTGCCGACGAAGGTATCAAGGTTATAATAATAACAGGAGCTGGTGAAAAATCATTTTGTGCCGGTGCGGATATTTCATACATGGTTGACATAGATCCAATTGCTGCGGAAAAATATGCTTCTTCAGCACAGTCTGTCTTGAATAAAATTGAACGTATGGAAAAGCCAGTAATAGGAGCGATAAACGGATACGCACTTGGAGGAGGCTGTGAATTGGCTATGGTTTGCGATATTAGAATAGCATCCAGTAACGCAAGACTCGGTCAACCAGAAGTGACGATAGGAATTCCACCCGGATGGGGAGGAACACAAAGGCTGATGAGGTTAGTGGGACCAGCTAAGGCTAAGGAACTAGTATTTACTGGAAGGATGATACCTGCAGAAGAAGCATTTCGATTGGGTTTGGTAAATAGCGTCATTAGCTTGACACCCGACGAACTACCTCCTGAAGTTGCAGCTGATGATAAGGACAAGCAAAAGGAAAGGAACAATCAGATAGCAAAACTACTGAACAATAAACTAATGAACGAGTGTATTGCAATGGCCAAACAGATTTCAAAAAATAGTTTCAACGCTGTAAAAGTGAGTAAAATGCTAGTGAACAGAGGTATGGATGCAGATCTAGATACAGGACTCAGGTTGGAAATTTACGGGTGGTCCTTATGCTTTGCACATGAGGACAGGAAGAAGATGATGTCTGATTTTCTCAATAAGAGCAAAAAATGACAATCTCTTTTTTTCAATTTATCAGAATCAATGTTTAGAAATAACTTTGGCTCCCTTGCTAACTCCGCAAACATATGACTGACTCTCAATCTTAGAATCAGCAAATCCTTCCTCCATGGACTTACCAATCCTCTTTGCATCATTTCTTGAATTGGTGAGGGCAATCATTGACGGTCCTGCACCGCTTATTGTTACTGCCATCGCACCAGATTGTAAGGCATTCGATCTTATTTTATCATAGCCTGGAATAGAGTTTTTTCTGGCGGGTTCCACTATGATATCATTGATACCACTTGCCAGAAGCTTTGTATCCTGATATTGAAAGCCGCTTACAATCATACATGCGTTGGCTAAATTCCTAGTGTGATCTTCAAGTCCAATTGTTCTTGGTATCACACTTCTTGCCACCTTTGTTTTCTTAGCTGGAGTTACTATTTTAGGAACACAAACTACAAGTATCAAATCCTTGGGGGTATTTATTCGGCTAAACTGAAGAGTGGGATATGTTCTCACTATAGCGAATCCTCCAAACAATGAAGCCACAACATTATCATAATGTTTTACCCCAGCGCTACTTACTTCCCCCTCGGCAGCAAAATCCAATAATTGGTTTTCGCTTAATTCACATCGAAAAAGTTCGTCGAATGCAGTAACGGCAGCAGCACTAGAAGCGGCACTGCTTCCCAATCCGAGTCCTACTGGTACTCCTTTGACAACGTTGATGTCAATGTCGTTCTTTATATTGTATTTTCTAGCTATTTTCATTACCGATAAACTTGCCGTGTTCTCAGATGCCACGGAAGGTATCGTTGTATTCCCATCTTGCAATGTGACTCTAATTTTTCCATGGTTTGTTGCTAACTTTTTGATGGATACTGTATCATAAAAGAGATCGAGACCTAATCCAAAGACATCAAAGCCCGGACCTAAATTGGCTGTTGATGATGACGCCTTTGCTTTACAAAAATCTAGGGTTTCCTTCAATCCTTATTCTAATCCCCTTTTTCCTCACCAAAGTTAAGCACTCTAGAAAGGGCCGCAGTAAGATTTACCATTCCACTCATTGTAAGACTTGAAACAAGAATTGGGTTTTGCATTAGCTTATTTTTGTACAAAGCTTGTAAAAGGTCTTTACTCAAGATTGAATGTTCAATATTCTTTTCGTTATGGAGCGAATCTTCAAGGGATGATCTGGAGGACCAACTGAGTATGTCTTCAAGCTTGTCAATTACCAGGTCTCTTTTCGTCATCACATCAATCTGAGAGATATTCAATCGAAGTCTTACCGACGTCGCCATTAATGCAATAGAAATGAAATTAATCGGTGAAGAGGAAGCAAGGATTCCATCGAATGTAAATATGTTTATCTTACTATCGGACTGAAAATTCGAAACAAAATACGGTCCACTTGCCCTAAATATGAAAAGTTCAATTTGACCGGGGGTGTCTGCTATCAGAAAATCTGGGTTCAGATTATAGACTTCTTCTTGTATCTCATCTAGTTTTGTAGCGATCATGTCCGCAGCCATAATGAGTGCGCCATTTGGTCCCAAATCATGTTGAGACATTAATTTGTCAATGTCGATATAATTTCTCACATCTACATCGGGTTCATAAGGTAATGAGATAACTCCGGGGTCGAGATTCAAAGAGACTGGATAAAAGCCATTATCTTTATACCATTGGACTAATTTTGATGTAAGAAGGGATTTTCCAGATCCTGCTGTCCCAGTAACAAAAATAGTTTGCAAACAAACTTCAAACAAAGAGTGAATATATTAATTCTATTGATTATTATATGACCTTCTATTATTTTGAATTGAGTAGGCTTGAAGTGGAGATTAATTGCAGTTGCTGTGAGCCTTATTCCATTTTTATTACTATTTACATTTACGCCGGTTTCACCGGCTGATGTCTTCTCAGTAGGGCCATTGCCATTCCTGCTTTCTGTCTCTGCTGTTATGGTTAGAATTTTGTTACAGGCCTATAGATTTAGGTATTTTATTAAACATTTCATCGGCCCAAATTATAGTACGACTCTAAAAACAATGAACGCGAGAATCGCCGGGGAATTTGTCACACAAACCACTCCTTCTTTTATTGGTGGTGAAATAGTAAGGATTGCATGGTTAATCAAGAACGGTGTTCCAGCTGGCAAGGCCGCGTGGGTTGCAACTGCAGAAATAATCGCTGATGTCTTTGCAGGCAGCATTTTGGCATTTATAGCGGGCGGTGTGGCCATTTTTAGCGGTGGTTCCTTTATTGGTATTTTGGTCGTTGTCGTTGCGATACCAACTTTTGCTTTTTGGTTTCTTGTTGTGGTGCTGTCCGCAAACAGGAACATGCAGTTGCCAAAGTTAGCTCTCAAATTGATAAACAGATTCCTGCCGAAGGAAAGATCAGATCGTCTAATAAATTCCACAAATATCGCCCTGGCAGATCTTTGCAAGATGAGCAGAGAAAATTTTACTTCATTTCACTCAGTAAAGGTCCTTTCCGTAGGAATGGCAATAACATTTGTAGCTTTTGCTTTTCAGGGGATTTCGTTTTTGGTTCTTGCTGATTCTGTTGGTCATCATGTGGGATTTTTCCAATCATTTATGGCCACCTCAGCTTCCACAGCTTTATCCACATTGCCTATTACGATAGGGGGATCTGGTTTGGCAGAATTGGGTGTCTGGGCGTACATCACAAATATTAGTACTATTCCAAATTTGACGGATGTTCTTAATTCTTCTCAATTATCTGTAATTATTGCATGGAGAATTGCCACTTATCATGTCCCTCTTGTCATAATGTGGATTGCTTTGATGAGAATTACCATAGGTAAGGATTCTATTGCAAATCAGATAAAATCCAAGAATTTGGATAACAGTTAAACTAATAGAAAAGGAACGCTTACGTCTTTATCAAAGAGGTTTTGCATTGAGTAAATTAAGAGGGAAAACAGTTGTAGTGACTGGAGCATCTTCGGGCATAGGGAGATCAACTGTTTTGGATTTTGCGGAAAAACAGGTCAAGGCAATTATACTTGTTTCTAGAAACAAAGAACGCATGTCACAGGTTTCATCGGAGATCAGCGATAAATGTGAATCAATGATTTTTCCCTGTGATGTGTCGAATAATTCTGAAGTATCAAAGATGGCCAATGAAGTGCTTTCGGTTTATGATCACGTTGATATATTGGTAAATAATGCTGGAATTGGAATATTGGGAAAAGTTGCGGATCAATCTATAGAGGAGATCGAACAAGTAACCAAAACAAATTACCTTGGAATGATTTATTGTACAAAAGTATTTCTTGATTCCATGCTAAGAGAAAAAACCGGACATATAATAAATGTGGCATCTCTAGCAGCCAGCTTTGGAATTCCTGGTTTGGCCGCATACTGTGGATCAAAATTCGCAATACTGGGATTTTCCGAATCACTTCAACACGAATTACACGGTACTGGAATCAGAGTTACGGTGGTAAGCCCTATAGGGGTAAAGACAAATTTTTTCCAACATTCATCATTTGGTAATAAATTCAAAAATAGAGAACGATTTTTTCTAGATCCTCATTACGTTTCCAAAGCAATCATAAGAGCATCGACATCAAATAGATTGGAAATTGTTGTGCCATTTTACATGAGAGGCGGGATATGGTTAAAGAATACGATACCTTTTATAGTAAATCCAATTGTGGGATTTTCTTTTAGAAGAATGTTGGATGACTGATACTATTAGTTTATTCATCCTCGTCTTCAGAAGTATTGGCTGACGCTTGTACATCCGATTCAACATCCATGAGTTGAAGATCTTCCAACTCAAATCTGTATATCGCATTCATTTCTAGATTAAATTTTGATCTTAATAACTCGACTAGCTTGGAACTCAGTTCGCCTTTGAACATCCTTATCTTGAATTCATAAATGAATCCTTTTAGAAAGTCAGAAATTTTCAAATTTTTAGGTACTTCTAAACCCTCGATTATTGTCCGTCCATCAGATAGAGCTTCGTATATTTGCAAATCAACCTTCCATGCATCTTCATAGATCGCCAATATGTATCCTGATCTTGTCAGTATTTCTGGCTCCCCAAATTGCACCGACTTTATTTCATCTTCGGCCCATTTCGGTAGAGATTCATCATTTCCTGTACTGCCATCCTTCGTGCTTTTGCTTGAAACTTGTGCTTTGGATCTTGGCATAATTAATCTAACAATCATGTACCACTATTCCTTTCTAAAAAACTTTGCAGATTAATATCATTAGGTTAACAGCAAATTAATTTAATAAAAAAGATCAATATGAATGACAATAATAAAAACAAATAGTAATTTAAAAAAGTGTTATTCACAAATTTTTCAAACATAATCATCTTGAAGCTTTTGGCGATATTTGCAAGAATTTAGTCAAACTCACTATTCTGCACGATATTAGAGATCTGTTGAGATTCAGTGTGATAACACTGTGACGCGTTGGTGCTGCATAAAACCTTTATGTGCAAGAAATTATAGTTCCTTGAGATTGACTCTTAATAGAATTCATGATAGTCTCAACTCAGTTCGCAGTATCGCTGTCGGAGAGCTTATTGAATCACCTGTAGTTGTTTCTCCAAATGAATCATTATCAAAGATTATCAGCACTTTGATTGAAAGTAATTCATATGATGTCTTCGTTGAGTTATCTGACAAGATAGCTGCATTAAATGTCAGAGACATTATAGGTGCAAAAGACATCAAGACAACAAAACCATCCTTAGTAGGAAAAGTCATACCCGAATTGCAAAGAGAGAGTGTGGTTGGAGAGGCAGCTAGGATTATGAGTCACTATAGATTGAGAACACTTCCCATAGTTCAAAATGGAAAGATCCAGGGCCAAGTTTCTGCGAAGCGTATAGTCGATTTGATAAACAAGAAATTAGTAGAAAATAAAGTGCGAGTCAACGCTTCTAACGTCATGACAGGAGATCCAATTGTTATCGATTCTCACAAAACTGTATCTGCTGCTAAATCCTTAATGAAACGAAGAAGAATTGATCATCTTCCTGTTGTTGATAACAGTCGCTTAGTAGGTATCATAACATCATCTGACATCATGAAACTAATGTCACCTTCTGAAAGAATAGGTAAGAAGTCAATAGGAATAAGTGATGCGGAGGATAAATTATCCATTGAGGTCTCTGGCATAGCAAATGATAACGTTATAACCGCAAGTGTTGAGGACACTCTGACGAGTGTGTGTGATAAAATGACGAGGGCAGGATCTAGCTACTGTATTATTAACGTATGGGATGAGATCCAGGGAATTATAACATATAGAGACATTGTTGCTATGCTAGGGGAACAGTTAGCCGAAGATATTCCCATGTTTATTGTAGGCCTACCTGATGAACCCTTTGACGCAGAGCTTGCAAAATCGAAGTTTGCAAATATCACCAAGTTCATGCGAAAAATTCATCCTGACATAGAACAGGCACGATGCCATATTAAATTAAGAAAAGTATCCGGGTCTAGGAAAAGGTACGAAATTGATGTACACATAAGATCAACCCATGGTAACATTTCGTACACCAACGTGGGCTGGGATCTGGCAAAACTGTTTGATGAGATGAATCACGCCCTCAAGAAAAGGGTTTCCAGCAAGAATAAGAAAAATCTGTGATATCGTTGGATGAATAAACAATGAACAATAGTGCTTAATTAAAATTAATCATATATCTTGGAGTCATACCCCGCTTCTCACTTTCAGAGGGTATAGATATACGTTAGCAAGCTCATCATTGATTCTTATTGATTGGACCTTTATTCCATTTTCTATTTCGCCCCCATCAATTCCTGTCCCTTCAATTCCAAGCACATTTTGTTGATCTAATTTAGAACGGTGAGGTATGAACTGATCTCCTGGATAGGGTTCCAGCGTAATCCTCTCTTCTCCTAGTAACCCTTGATCCCGAATGGAATTTGACATGATGCGACCACCATCATTTAGAATCATGTCAGTCCCATGTAATTTTCTGAACTTGATCATGGCTAGATACATATCAAAGTCTTTTCCAGTTATAATATATTCAATTAGATCTGATTCGGGAAGAAAATTTGAAGCATATTCGTATCCTGAATCGTTTGTCAATAATGTGACTTTGATTCCATGTTTGGGATCAAGAATTTTTATTTGATTATCCCTGCATAAGCCTGCAATATTGAGTCTACGAAATGTCTTGTCAGATCTGGCAACTACAATTTGGCGGAACTCTGATCCTTTACCAACTTTTTCACTCAATTTGACCAGATCCTCATAGATACTTGGATTAGATTCTCTTATTGTATTTCCAAAGAACTGCCAATTCCAAATCTGTTCCTTATTAACCACTAAATTGTCGGCGCTAATCATCATGGCCTCTCTACCCAACAAGATCCTATGAGTCGATGCAAAGATACTATCGCCAAATTTTCTAATACCACCTGTTAGGGAAAGAACACCACCTCCAGGTCTGTCATTGATCTTGTAGATATAGACCGCTTTACCTGTATTTCCCGTTCTTGCAGCAATATAACTAGTAGCCTGGTATGGCACCTCCATGTTGCAAATATACTCATCTGAAGCACCGATAACTATCTCCGGTAAGAATTCCCCTAAACTATAAAGTCCGTAATCGCTTGAGGGCGAGATAACCTTCAAACCTCTCTCTATAAAATGATTGTAAACATTTTCAGATATCACTCCCTTGTCAAATAACAAGGATAGCTGAGTTTTGTATCTAAGGTTGGTGGGGACCACAAAGCTAGTTAGCAATGGAGTATATTATCTTGTCTTAAAAAATATACGACAATCAAGAAAATTCATAAATCACTTACATTTACCACTTAACAATTGACAGAAATAACAAAGGTACTCACGGCATCGTTCTTAATCTTGATAGTGATTGTTCCTTCTTTTGCTACTGTTAATGGAATTGGATCAAATGAAAAAGGGGCATATACGGACAATTTAAGATTCATTCAATATCTCGATGGAAATACGGCTTTACAGGAAATAAGGACAGGAAATCTTGACACATACTTCTTTAGGATACCTCTGGAAAAAGTATCATCGATTTCAAATGATAGTGCCCTAAAAATCTATGAAAAAAATGCAGGTTCATTTGCCTATTTATTGAATCCAGCACCATCCAAGGATCCTAATGTCTTAAATCCATTCCAATTCAAGGAAATTCGTTTTGCATTAAATTATCTTATCAACCGTGAATTCGTAGTTGATGAAATTCTAAATGGATATGGCAGTGTCCAAACAGACCCTTTTGGAATATCCTCGCCAGAATATGAAACAATTATTCCAATTCTGGAATCATATAATTTTAAGTATAATCCAAATCTTGCTAAAGAAGCAATTGATAAAGTACTGATTGCAAATGGCGCAATAAAGGTAGGAGATAAATGGACATACAAAGGAACTCAAATTCTAATCAAGTTCATGATTAGAAGCGATGATTTGCCCAGAAAATCAATGGGTGAAATACTTGCAAACCAACTCGACAATATTGGTTTTACAGTCCAAAGAAACTATGGTGATTTGAATAAGGCCAACATTATAGTGTATGGTACTGACCCTCAGGAATTAGGATGGCAAATTTACACTGAAGCTTTTGGCGGAACATCTGCCTTTGTTAGATACAATCCTGTCACAGCAGCTCAAATGTACTCTCCTTATTTTGGTAAAATGCCTGGATGGGCTAACCCCTCATTTTGGAACTATCAAAACTCAACACTGGATAAAATTACACAAAGTATAGAGTTTTCTAATTTTACTACTCAAGAGGAACGTAATGAACTTTTAAGACAGGCAGTGAGTTCAGGGATTCAGGAGTCTGTAAGAATATTTGTAGCTCAAAACATAGACCCTTACGTGGCTTCTTCATCAATTAAAGGATTGATTAATGACTTTGGCGGAGGTATCTCTACAGACAAATCTCTCATAAACGCAAGGTCAGACAAAAACGCCACCACCATTAATGTGGGTGTGAAGCAGATATATCAAGGAGCATGGAACGGAGTAGGGGGTTGTAATGACATGTATTGTAGAGATATCCTTTCTTTAGTATCAGATTCATCTACATCTAGGAATCCGTACACTGGTGAAGTAGTACCTCTGAGGACTCAATGGACTAATATTACAACAATGGGTCCAGAAAAAAGGCTCATTGTAGACAGTGACGCTTTAAAATGGAATGCGCGGAATCAAATTTGGGAAAAAGTTGGAGAGAACACCTCAAAGAGTAAGGTCACTTATCATATTACTTACTCAAACTGGCAAAATGGTCAACCAATGAGCAAGGCAGATCTATTTTATCCTCTTTATTTTCTATATGAGTGGTCATCCAAAATTAATTCAACTGATCTGACTTTCGATCCAGAGTATGCTGCCCAAGCCGTAATCTCATTACAATATCTTCGAGGAACCAAATTTCTAGATGATAATACCGCGATCTCATTTGTTGATTACTGGCATTTTGATAACAAAGAAATAGCCGATTTCGCACCAGTTTGGGCGACCTCTCCATGGGAGGTTAATACAGCAATTGAAAGACTTGTAAAAAACGGAAACTTTGCATATACTAGATCGGAAGCAACGGTCAAAAATATTGACTGGTTATCGTTGATAATACCAAGTCATGCGCAAGCAATAAAACTTGAGTTAGAAAAAATGAAATCGGAACATTTCGTACCTGCTGCACTAAAGGATTATGTTACTGTAGATGATGCAATTAAGCGATATGACGCAAGTATAAAGTGGATATCCGAACATAATCACGCGATAATTGGTAACGGCCCATATGAAATTAAGAACTATAATCCAACAGGTAAGGTAATTACACTAACTGCATTTAGAGATAGTACTTATCCATATGTCAAAGGATACTGGTCTAATTTTGAAACTGCAAAACTTGCCAAATTTGTTAATGTTCAACAACCAAAAGTTGTTACAAGCGGTTTACCATTAACTATCTCAGGGAATATCACCATTGCAGATAATTATGATAGTAATGCTTCACTAACCTACTTTGTTACCGACAAGAATAATCGCCTTGTGAGTCAGGGTGAAGGAGAATGGGTAGATAATAAAGGAAATTTCATGATTACGATTAATGGTACTACTACTAAAGGAATGTCTATTGGTCCAAATGAGTTTAAACTATTTGTCAAAAGCAATTTTGCACTTAGACCTGATATCTATAGTGGAGTACTTATTACAGTCCCAAATACAATGATCATTAAGTAGCCTTTAATTTTCCCCATCGCGACTTGATATTGTGATAAGCTGATACAGATTAAGTTATATTGATAACATGAATAACTAGGAGCACTTGGGCCTAGGAAAAACTTTACTGTTTCGTTCAATTAACATGTTTTTGGTCCTATTTTCAACCATCTTAATCACTGTGATATTGCTTGGTCCGACACTTGATAAATTACTTGTAGATGCAGTACGAAACCAGGTGATCGACGAGGTAAATCAAGGAACACTCAAATTTCAAAATCCTGAAGAAAGGTCATCTTATATAAACAACCAAATTCAATTTAGATCCAAAACACTTGGTTTGGATCAGGATTCCTTTAATCCTTCAAAACTAATTCATAGAGTTGTTAGCGTAATGACCTTGGATTTGGGAAAATCTCACTTCTTTACGTCTGATTTTGGTTCATCCAATGTTCGAGATATTATTATCGAAAAAGTTCCGAAAACCTTACTTTTATTTACTACAGCAACTATATTAGTTACCATTATTGGTATTTTTCTCGGCGCATATGTCGCAGGCAAAGAGGGCTCCTGGTGGGATAAATTTAATTCGCTTATAGCTATATTTAGTAACAGCTTTCCGTCGTGGTGGGTGGCAATGATTATGATTCTGGTATTTGCATTTACTTTGCATATTTTTCCAGCAAGAGCTACACCTCTTTCCTCTCCCTCTGACCCTAATTATATTTTTGATCTACTTTATCATATGACCCTTCCGCTAATTACATTGGTCATTGTTTCTTTTGGCTCATGGGCTTATATCGTACGGTATTTCTTGATAAATATCTTGAACGAAGACTTTATTTATGCAAAAAGAACAATGGGAATTTCCAAACGAAAAATTCTGTACTCGCATGCGCTAAGAAATGCGGGACCTCCTGTTGCGACTGCTGTTGGGTTGGGTTTAGCGAGTTCATTTGGAGGATCTATCATAACTGAAGCTGTATTTGATTGGCCAGGTATGGGAAAACTCTTCTATGATGCGATAGGTCTACTCGATATTCCTATTATAATTGGACTTACATATGTTGGCACATTAATCTTTTTGGTAACCATATTCATTACAGATATCGCATATAGTTTATTGGATCCTAGAGTGAAAGGAAGCTAGTCTGTTGCAAAAGAAATTATTTTTGGGACTAATAAGATCGCGCCGTGGAATAATTGGAATATCGATTCTTGCTTTCTTATTAGCATTGACTGCCATAGCAATACTAGTCGTACCATTTGATTCCTATAAACTATGGAACGATCCTGATTATTGGATTAATAATCCAAAAACTGCTTCACCGTTTTGGACCGGTTATTTTGGTTCCAAGGAATTTGAACATGTCTCACTAGATCAATACGATGCAAAAACATCTTCTGAAGTATCAGAAGGGATAAAAGTATCTAACTTTATATTCGATGTCAATATTCAATCAGATGACTTTCCTGATGACTTTATGTTCCTACACTCAGTTAAATATAATGAAGTACCGCCAGTATTGCAAATTGATATTACCAGACCTGATAACAATACTTTCACCGTATACTATTCATCATTGCCGACTGCAAATAATCTAAATAACACTTTTACAGACAGAATCTTTTCAACAAACAATAACATCAAGGAGTCACTCAGTCAATATCAAAGCGTCTTTAGTTTTCCAATATCAGGATTTGAACCACCAGTATTATTGTTCGCAGATACGAATAAACCTCAAGTTCTGCATGGTACATATCATATTTCCCAGAAATTTTTCCTATTTGATAATTCCAGTAGGATAGATAAAGTAGGTGTTATTCTTGGTGGTAAAGTATTTGGAATCATGGGAACCGATGATCTGCGAAGAGACTTATTTATCGGGATCATATGGGGAATACCTATAGCACTTTTCATAGGCCTGACCGTATCTATATTTTCAATATCTATCGGACTTATCTATGGAGTGGTATCAGGTTACAGAGGAAAGAAGACTGATGAAGGAATGATGCGCATTAATGATATTTTTTATGCTTTCCCAACTTTGATACTCCTTATTCTTCTATCGATCACTTTTGGACGAAGCATTTTTTTGATTATTCTGATACTGATGACTTTTGGTTGGATGGGGACTGCAAAAGTGATTAGAAGTATCGCTTTACAAATGCGCAATTTTCAGTATGTTGAAGCTGCTAAATTGATGGGCCAGTCTGATATGAAGGTTATTTTCAAACACATTATCCCTCAATTGCTTCCCCTAACATTTGCAAGCGTGGCCATCTCTGTGCCAGGTGCTATATTAGCTGAAGCTGCACTGAGTTTTATTGGTCTGGGAGATCCGACATTGCCTACTTGGGGTCAGATGCTCCATGATGCAAATACAGCGGATGCGGCGTCACGGGGCATATGGTGGTGGATTATTCCGCCGGGTCTGATGATAGCATTAACGGGACTGGCGTTCTTCCTGATTGGAAATTCGCTAGATGCGATTGCAAATCCCTTAAGAAAGCAGAATAAAAAAATATAGTTTTTGAACTACTGTTGTTACCAATTTGGTATGATTATGAAAATATGGTTGAGATAATCAGTGAAATGAGACTAATTCACTTTATTTGCTACAATGAAATCAACAAAGTAGAAAAGATAGGACCGTTCGTTCATTTTCATTATCCATGGGACATATGATTCATTACTACTTATTTTATATCCGAAATTTTCTACAATCTTTCTGATTCGAATTGAATCAAATTGATCGGTGTTATCTTTAACAAAATGGTAAGGATCAATCAATATTAGTTTCCCATTCTTTTTGATGCATCTATTTATTGAAACCATCAGATTGTTCGGATCGACTCTGTCAACAACGTTCAAAGCGATTATGCTTTGAAAGTACTTTGATTCAAAGGGTAGATTTATTGCATCTGATACAACGAACTCAATATTTTTTCTCATTTTATCACGCATTAGTTTTCTTGCCGTAAGTATGAATGAGAACGACAGGTCTACTCCAAAAACAAACGGTAATCTTTTTGCCAGTTCAAATGTGCTTGAACCAATAGAGCAACCAATATCCAAACCGATTCCGTTCAAATTAAGATTCTTTTTTCCTAGCATTTTATAGATATGATCAGGTTCTATTTTTCTTTTTAAAAGTGATAACAACCGATCATCGGAATGATAGTTGTGATAATTATACAAATAGGCCCTATACAAACTATTATTCTCTTCATAGAGATCACTAGATGTTGGAGAATGAATTTTCTTTCCAATTGATCTGAGAAAATCCTTAAGTTTGGACGATTTGGAAGTCACTATCCACTTACCGTATGTCATAATCCTTTGACGAGCGTAGTCATGAAAATTCTGCAATAAAATTGGGACCCCCTGAATTATTGGATATTGCGAATTGCAAATATTACATGAAAGAAATCCTTCTATGCATTCATTGCCTGCTTCTCTAAGAAATTCTAATGTCAAGCTCTTATTCTTACATGAATTATTGACACAGCGTAAATCAGAAACAATTTTTTTCATCATGTCTAATTAGCCTAGATCTAAATAATATAATAACAATAATTTTTCATTTGTTGTTAATTCTTGATATAATTGAATACATTTTTTCATATGAGGCTCGAATGTCTCTCTTGTTTGCATAGTCGCTCTTTATCTGATCTATTCTTTTTTCAAGCAATTTCTTGTTATTGGTTATCATACCAAGTAACCTTGCTGATTCCATGTTGTATTTTTTAAGATGTCTAACTAATTGTTTGTTATCTGCGAGAAGTGAAGTTATAAGTGATGAATGATCCGTAAGTATACTTTCAAAAAGAATTTTTTGTAAGCAAAACGTAGTTCCAGAAACCCTCTTTAGTAACGTAATATTTTCGCTACTCAATGTGCTGGCCAATAGTAAGTTGATATAATAAACTAATCCTAATAATATAGCCATAATTGCGTCATGAGTTTGCGGATCTTTAATCACAATCGTTCTAGTTTCACTAAATAAAGACTTTACCAACTTTTGCTCTTTCTTTCCATTCCTGATTGGTATAACCAACATTTTAGTGTCCCCTAGATTCTTTGCTCCTGGACCGAACATAGGATGAATTGAGAGCGGAATCAAATGGTTTGGAATTTTTAGCAATGACTTAAAGATGTCAGATTTGAGTGATGATATCTCTACTATACATGCATCGTTTTTCATAGTTGAGATACACTCCTTAATTACAGATATACTTAATTTGATAGGTACGCACACAACTACAATGTCAGCTTTTCCTACACAGGTTTGAAGTGATTTGCAAATAGTTACCTTGTTGTGGTATTTGCTCGAATCTAACTTGATGTTGCGTCTATCATACAACAATACCTTATAGTTGTGTTTTCTTGAAAAATACTTACAGAACCATAATCCCATTTTTCCAACACCTACTATTGCAACTATTCTGACCATAGTATCATACCTTAGTTACTTTTCTAAGTATCCGTAATCCATCATTTAGCAATTTAATTGGTTGACATGCTGAAATTCTAATAAAATCAACATACGATTCTCCAAATCCATTTCCCGGAGCCACTGCTACTCCCTCATTTAAGAGATCGAATAGAATCTTGGTAGCACTGATGTTATTCTTGAATTTAATGAAATAATACATGCCCCCGTCTGGGCTGACAAATTCGCAAGGAACAGTGTCCAATTTATTTCTAATAAAATCGAGACGTTTTTTCATTATTTTGGCATTATTAGTAACATTACTCTTCAAAGCTGCAATGGCAGCGTATTGCATTGGTTCAGCTACGCTGGTTATTGCCAATGCTTGAATTTTTGAAATTTTCTCGATGATTTCTTTTGAGGATATTGCATATCCCACTCTAAATCCTGTCATGGCATGGCTTTTTGAGAATGATGAAATCATAATACTCCTATCATATTCAAATTCTAGGATGCTCTTATATGGAACGTAGGAGTACAAGGAATAGACCTCGTCACTCAGAATAGTAATGTTATTTTTACTGGCAATTTTCAGGACTGCTTCAATCTGTTTTTGTTGAATTATTTTCCCTGTTGGGTTGTTGGGCGAGTTTAGAACAATCATCTTCGTATTTGATGTTATCATTCTCTCTAACTCTTTCAAATCCAGATCCCATTTTTGTTCAACTGTGGTCTTAACGACCTTAACTTTTACGCCAATAAAATTTGCGCAATCTCTGTAAGCCGGCCATGCAGGTTCAAAAATGATTATTTCATCCCCGATTGTCAGTGTAGAGATCATGGCACTAAATACTGCAAATCTTGCCCCTGGAGTCACTATTACATTTTCCTCATTTACCGATCTCTGACTTGCAATTAACTTTCTTAATATGGGAACACCGCTCGTCTGCGTATAGTGAACACGCCTATCATCAAAAGTTCTCAACAGTTCTCGTTTTACAGTAACGGGAGGCATATAATCAGGTTCACCGACCTCTAAATGAATTATCTTTTTACCCTCAGATTCGAGTTGTTTTGCTTTCAGAAACATAGCCATATGATCGAGCTTTGTTTCTTTCTTGGAGGTTTTTTCCTTTTGAATTTTGATAGACTCTAAAAATAGTAAATTCAATATCCTACCTATGAACTCATTGTTCAGTCCTATTTGAGTTCCCATTTCATGTACATATCTGGATATCTCTTGTTCGACGGAAATATCTTCTATGTTCATCATAAGATTGTTTTTAATGTTTCCTATTTTACTTGCTATCTCCATTCGTTTCTGAACAAGTTTTATGATATCCGCAGTCACAAGTCGCATGTCTTCGCGGAGATCTTCTAATTTTGGCTCTTTTTCTTCACTCATTTTTTCTCTTCACTTAAAACAGGTGGTATTAGGTTCCACCTGATTGCATGGTCTGCCAAAACTAATGAAATCAATGATTCCACTACAGGTATAGCTCGAGGTACAACGCATGGATCATGTCTTCCAGGAACTACAATTTCGCATTCGGTATTAGAAGCCAAGTCTATGGTTTTTTGCTTCTTTGCAATAGAAGATGCAGGTTTGAAGCCGACTCTTATTACTAATGGCATTCCGTTAGACAGACCACCTAAAATACCCCCAGAATTGTTTGTCTCGGTTGTTACCTTATTACCATCAGAGATTACATATTCGTCGTTATTTTCCGAACCTCTCAGTTTTGTTCCTGAAAAGCCCGATCCAAACTCTATCGCTTTTACGGACGGTATACTAAATAATGCCTTACTCAGGTCAGATTCTAGTGAAGAGAATATCGGTTCTCCCAATCCTACTGGTAGACCTACCGATAGAGATTCGACGATACCTCCAAGTGAATCACCGTCTTTCTTTGCGTCTAGTATTGCGGCTTTCATTTTTTGCGCAATTTGGGAATCAGGACAACGGACCTCATTTGCATATCTGTTTTGTTTTGAATCTTGAAAGGAAGAAGATGTATAACTAATTGTGCCTATCTGAGTAGTATACGCAATTGTTTCTATTCCTAACGCATATTTCAAAAGCTTTTGTGCTATTGCACCTCCCATAACCATCGTTGCTGTTAACCTGCCAGAAAATCTCCCACTTCCTCTGTAATCAGCAAAGCCTCCGTACTTTATGAAAGATGGATAATCTGCATGACCTGGCCTTGGACTGTTCTTTATCACATCGTAGGGTCTAGAATCCGAATCCTTATTCCATATTACTGCACATATTGGAGCTGAAGTAGTGTAGCCATTAAAAACTCCTGAAAGTATTTCTGCTCTATCTTCTTCCTTTCTCTGCGTAGTAATTATTGATTGTCCTGGTTTTCTCTTGTCCAATTCAATCTGTAGGTCTGATTCAGATAGTGGAAGTCCAGCAGGACAACCATCCAATACCATTCCAATGCATCTTCCATGGCTTTCACCGAAACTAGTAAGCGCTAGTTTCTCGCCCAAGATATTGCCAGTCATTTTATGGATATTGATACCCCTTGTACGTCATATATATTGCCTTTATCTTAATTTATAATATTACCACAACTTTGGGAATTAGAGATCATTTAATTAAGACTGCCTCAATTTTGCGCCAATCTTTTTCATGTCTTGAACAAACGATGGGTAAGAAACATCAACTGATTCCAAACCATCCACAATAGATTTTTCTGTCATCATAGACGCTATTACAAAGCTCATAAAAAGTCTATGATCGTTGTGCGAATCAATGTGAGCACTCTTTAGTTTTTTTGGCGAAACAATGGTAATTTCGTCGGGATGCATTTTTGTCTTAACTCCGAATTTTCTAAACTCAGATGCAATTATTCTTAATCTGTCTGTTTCTTTGTAACGCGTATGAGAAACTCCGTATATCCTAACAGGATTTCTTGATTTTAATGATAAGATAGCTACAACCGGTAGTAAATCTGGAGTATCAGACAGATCAAATTCGCCGCCATCCAGACTTCCAGATCCAACGGTTTTCACGGTTCCCTTATTCTTGTTTATACTAATTACTGCACCCATTTTCTTTAAAATCTCAAGAATCTTGGAATCACCCTGCGGTAACGAAAAATCTAAATTAGTAACACTAACTTCACCGCCCGCTAGTGTACCTGCAGATAGCAACAATGCCGCAGTAGAAAAATCGCCTGGTATTGTAAAGGAAGTTGGAGTGTATTTTGTATAAGCTATACTGTAGTTTCTATAGTTTTTAGAATTTTTTACTTTGGCTCCAAATTTGGCCATAACATTGAGCGTCGATTCAATATATGATCTGGACACTTGTTTTCCAATAACTCTTAATGATATTCCCGATTCTGCGCACACCCCAGCGATTAGAATGCCCGAAATGAATTGGCTTGAAATTGAACCATCAATAGTAATATGATTTCTCCTGATGTCTCCTCCTTGCACAATAATTGGGGCTTTATCGTTCCCTGTAGTAGAGAAGCTATTGACCCCAAGTTGTTTCAAAGCCGACAATAATGGACCCATTGGTCTTTTTCTAATGCTATCATCTCCTGTAATTATTACATACCCATTTTTCAGTAGCGCAGAGATGGCAGTGACAAAGCGCATCGTAGTTCCAGAGTTCTCTACATTGATAACATTGTCAGGTACCTTCAAAGAAGCATTTCCAGAAACAACTAAACTCTTGCCAGCTCTCTTTATTTCTACACCAAAAGCTTTGCACGCATCAATTGTGGCAACCGTATCGCGTGAGATAAGGGGATTAATTATTTTTGATCTTCCATTCACCAAAGAAGAAATGAAAATGGCTCGATGTGTATAGCTTTTGCTAGGGGGACATATTACGTTACCATTTAATATTGATCTTGTTACAATTATTTTACTCAATTTCTCTCATGGTAAATGCCTTTTGATTACTTGTTTTCGAAACAATCACTCTTCCATCCAAGTTAGACAACACCGACTTTATTTTTTGTATTTCGCTTTCACGTGCTACGGCGGCGATTGCTGGACCGTTACCAGATATGCTGGCCGCAAGCGCTCCATTTTCTAGACATATTCTAGTAACGGTGTAACTGTTTGAAAGTAAGGATGAAGTCAATATTCCGTTTAATGTCATTGCTTTCCAATACTGTCCAGAATGGGCCAACTGAAATGCCTCAAGATAAATATCAGAAAGTAATTTAAGCCTAGAAGTATCGCCCCTCTTTCGATTATTTGGCAGAAATATTACAGCACTAATGTCCGCAGGTGAGGGTTCTCTTTTCATTAATTTTCTCTTATAATTCTCAGTGGTAACAAATCCTCCATAATAACACGCAGCCGAATCATCAAAAGCACCGGTTATTGTTGTCTTTGCATATAGCGAAGCATCTATAGCGCTATTTAATACAACCTCATCATTGATGTTTTGGTTTACTAATGAATTACACGCTAGGGCCACTGCATTTGATACTGCACTCGAACTTTTCAATCCCATACCAGATGGTATTTCGGAGTTTATATTAATCAATAATTGGTTGTTGTTAAGATACTTTGGCGGCAGCATGTCATGAATAATTTTCCTTATCATGGGACTACCTCGACCCTTTTGAAATACTAATCCTAAACCCTTTTTTGACACAATTTCGACTTTGACCTCAAGGGAAATACCCAATGCAGAACCAAATCCTGTGGCAACTGCGTTCACTATGGATATTGCGCCATGAACTACCGATGTTACCTTTATGGTCATATAGGTTCACCAAACATTCCAAACAAAACCTTCTTCATAGATTCAATCGGTGGATCAATTCTGAACCATATCTTAAATGAAGCAATCGCTTGTTCTAGTAACATTTCATAACCATAGATTACCTGAGCACCTGCAGTTTTAGCATTTTCTAGCAATCTAGTTTCTATCGGTTTGTACACAATATCATATACAATTGATTCATTACTTATACTGGAAGTTTTTATCAAACTTTGTTCGTTTTTCATGCCGAGCGGGGTGGTATTTATGATGAGATTAGACCTAAATGCAATTTTCTGAATGTCATTCTGAGAAATGATGTTAGTTTCTATTCCTAACTTGTTAATGATATTTGCTAGGTTTGTGGATCGATCAATATCCCTATTGAAAATATTGATCCTGGAAACTCCTTTTTCTTGAGAGAGTGCGACTGCCACTGCTCTGGCAGCTCCTCCAGCCCCTAAAATAAGAACTTCATAGCCATTAAGATCGATCTTTCTTTGACGCAACGGTTCAATGAAACCGACAACATCCGTATTGTACGCACAAAACTGTCCACCCTCATTATTTATCGTATTTGTAGCTCCGACCATTTCAACGATCTTGTCAGACCTATCTACATAATTTAGGACGGTAACTTTGTGTGGCATGGTTACATTGAACCCACCAATATTTATAGCCCGTAACGAATCCATTGAATTTTTCAACTGATTTTCTTGAACCCTGAATGCAATATAGCTGCAATTTAACCCTAGTGTAGTGAATGCAGCGTTATGAATTGCCGGTGATAATGAGTGATCGATAGGATCTCCGATAATGCAATATGTTTTAAACTCAGTACTCATTTGCTTTTCAGACTATCAATAATTCTACTGTATATTTTTTTCATTAAAACAATATCAATTTGGCCGGGTGCCAGGGGTCTATCCAATGAAGCATATGTAAAAGGTGAATTTCCCTGTAAATTGCATAATATTCTTGACAATATTCCATGCTCTCCCATGGCAAACGCAATCAATCTTGTATTATCATTGCTGTCATAAAGTGAAAGTAATTTGAAATTATCTTCAATAGATCTTGCTGTGGTAACCATCTTGACATATTGGCTGTAATTTCTCATATCTTCAAATTTTTTTTGAAGAGTAGAAGGACTCGTTGTTTTTCTAAAATCGTGCCATGATACAAGTATTGGGATCTTATTTTCAGATAGAAACTGCCTGATGCCTTTTTCTTTTTTTAGAGTAGAGATCTCTATATCAAGTAACATTGGCCTGATCATCGCCAGTTTCTCCAACAATGAAATACGCTCTCTATTACTACCTTTAAAGAATCCGCCTTCTTCTTTCGATCTTAAGGTAAAGATTGCTTTATTTCTTATCTTGCTGGCAATGTTTAGAGCATAGTCTATCTCTCTGTAAATGGCATGATCAAATCTAATTTCAACAAAATCTGCATCTTTTTGAAAGGCACTTGTAATTAATGCAGGAAGCTTGTAAGCCGAATCCGTTGCAAGAGAGACGCAAACTTTGAATTTATTTGAAAACAATATGATCAGTATTTCAAAAGTTTAACAGATTCGCATTATCCAATTCTGCGCCAATTCCATAACCTAATAGTGCTATTCCAGTTCCTAAACCTGACATTTCAATTCCTCCTTTTACCCAATTTTTCTTTGCTAATTTCGCTTTCTTGGCACCAATTATGAATGAAGAAGTGATACTAACCGCGATAGCTATCCATAATGAAAATTGAAGAGGTACAAAACCGGTCTTAGCGAGTAAGTATGGCAATATTGGCAATATCCCACCGATAATAAACGACGCAAACATAATAAGGGCTCCCTTGACAGGGTTACCTATAATATCCAGATTCAATCCCAATTCTTCGGTTAACATTGTTTGAAGCCACACTTTCTTATTTGCGGTGATCTTTTCTGTGACGCGCTTTACCAAATCTTCATCGAATTCTTTGGCGCGATAAATTTCTTCGATTTCTAACTGTTCTTCTTCTGGGTATGTTTCTATCTCAAATTCTTCTCTCTTTATCTCAGATTCAAGAATTTCCCTTTGTGATTTTACGGCCAAATAATTTTGAACCGCCATTGCTTTTGCGCCCGTAAACATCCCTACAAGTGCAGCCAATATTATAAAATCAGGAGAACTGTTAGCCCCTCCAACCCCTGCCACTATTCCCAATGAAGTATTTATACCATCACCAAACCCAAACACAAAATCTCTAATATGATTTGATTCCTTGATGTGAGGTTCAATATGTCCTGAGATGGTCAACACAAGTATTTCACAGATTGGGTAATTTAACAATAACAGAAAGACTGTTCGTGGCTTTAGAATATTCGATAGATCTTGGAGTTGAAAGCATTGGTTTAGGGTATGAAGTGTATCCCGCGGGCAGGATTTACTCCAGAAGACCATGAAATCATATCTGTTTGAGCCTGCGACTCTTCGGTCGCTGCAAATGTTAGCCTGATAGGCTGTTTCACGAGGTTAGCAATTTCTGCCGACTACTACAGCCGAAAGCTCTACCAGGCTGAGCTACCGCGGGACATTTTTGGTAATGAATTCTGGCTATATAAAATAATTGAAATTTGTTGTCTAGCCTTTACAGTATGGAAATAAAGGATAATTTTTTGACCAATACTGCAAGATTATCTCATTACAGATTCAAAATAATTAATTATGCGAAAAAACATAGTATTGATAATGAAGGATTATGATCATCAAATAGTATGGTTAGACTATTTTAATAAGAATTTGTCAAGAAAGAAAGGTCGAAAAGTGAGTAAAAATATTTCAATATATGATCCCACAATGCAGGAGCTAATTGGTGCATCAGAAACTTTAGAATTAGATTTCTCTGAAGAAGATACTAATAACCAGGCAAGATATCCGAGAAGGGCCTTTGTAAAATCAGGATATATTATGATTTCAAAAAAAGAGAAAAAGACATCCGTTGTTAATCAAATTGCAAAAGAGATGTTTGAGGCAAGACAGCAAAAACGCTAGCAGTGACCTGCAATCACTTCACCACAATGCATTTCTGAACTGCATTTCTGACCTGATTAATGATAGATTTTATTTATCTTGAAACTAACTTTTATTGACAGATTAAAATGATAATGAGTGTGTGATAACGTGTTAATACATAATGGAAATGATAGGTGAAATCATCCACATGGCCAAGAGTGGGAGGCTTATTGTTAAAGTTGACGAGAATGTTAATCACAACTTGATAGGTCAGGCACTAATAGATAATAAGGGTTCAAAGATTGGTAAGATTATAGAATTAATAGGTTCAGTTAAATCGCCGTACGCGTCTGTGATGCTAACATCAAATTCCAAGTATACTGTTGGAGGGAAAGTGTACAGGTCACCCAGTCTTAATCATCATTACAAGTCGTCAATAAGACGAAACAAAACTAGAAGGAGAAAAATGACATGACGTCAATAGAATATTGCTCACAATGTCCAGAATGCCAATCAAAAATAATCCTTGACTATGGTAAGGGTGAATATGTGTGTCATAAGTGTGGGTGTGTGGTTATGGAACAAGTCGATTACTACGGACCTGAATCCAATTCAACTGATTTTGAAGAAAGGAACAAGAATACACGAGCAAGCGGCTCGACAAGTTTATCACTCCATGATTTTGGATTGAGAACTGAAATAGGAAACAGCTCAAGAGATTATAGTGGGCGAGCCATAGATTATCAAAATGTGGAACTCATGAACAGGTCACGCAAATGGCATAGCAGATTAAGGGTTAATTCTTCAAAAGAAAGAAGATTATCAAATGTTCTTTCAAAAATTAATGAAGTATGTTCTGTTCTCTGTCTCAGAAAAACTATCACAGAGACTGCCTCAATGATTTATCGTAATTTTGAGAATAATAGTAAGGCCAAAGGAAAGTCTATTACATGTATTGCATCAGCCACTATTTATTTGGCCTGCAAAAGATGTGGTGTTGTTAGATCGATAGAAGAAATAGTCCAAGCTGCTGGTATATCTGAATTTGATAAGTCAAGTGTGAAATTAGCCTCTAGATATTATAGATCGATGGTAATGGAAATGAACAAAATAGATGAGTCTAACAATAAGACAGATACACCTTTAGTTGTTGACAAATGTGAACCACAAGTTCGATATGCTGGCAATAGATCAACTGACAATGCAGATTCGTTTCCTCATGGTCCCACAGCGCCTTCAATATTTGCAATTGATAATTATATTTCCAAACTTGCAAACATTGCAAAAATAGATACAAAAATTGAAAGACTGGCTCTTGAAATTGCCCAGAAAACAAATAATAATTTCTTTTCAGACGGTAAGGCACCCAATGGATTAGCTGCCGCATACATTTATCTTGCATCAGTACTTCTTGGAGTAAATCTTCTTCAAATAGACGTCTCCAATTTTGCAGGTGTTACTGAGGTAACTATCAGAAATAGATGTAAGGATATTTTGAATAATTTCAAACTTGTAGTAACTGCAAAGCCGGCAAACTAGTGTATATTAAAACAGCTAAATGGAGCTTCTGAGGACTACAATTTTATATTTCTCTGCTTTCTATACATTTGAATAAGCTCGGTTTCATCTGTAATGTCTTGAGGATTCTTATCACGGCGTATTTTCTTGGTAAATTTTGGAAATCGCAATGACAAACCAAAACCTTTCCTGATGGAATTCATGCCTGCATCATATTCCGGACTCAGGGTGATCTCAGATGCAATAATTTCAATCACTATTGTTGGCGTAAACCAAGTATCCATTTCTAATTTGGAGTAAACTCGGGCGTGTTTATTTGGAATCTTGTATTTTCCTAATTCATCAAAAAGTTCTTCAAGCACTTCGTCAGTAAATCCACTTCCCACTTTACATACGCTTTTGAAAACATTCTCATTCTTGTCAAAAATTGCAAGTAACAGGGCTCCGTATTTACCTACTCGTCTGCCCCTTCCATGAGCCCCACCAACTATTACTAGGTCTAAACTATCCACTAATTCGCTTCTATATTCTCTTTTTATTTTTATCCACGCAAATCCTCTAGCACCTGCTCGATAAGGACTATTGGTTTGCTTAACGACCAGACCTTCGCATCCAAACTCAATTGATTTCGCCATGAACTTTTCCAGCTCCTCCACACTAGTTACGATCTTCTGACTTATCAGAGTCAATTTACGATCTTCTACATTAGTAATAATGTCTTTCAATAACTCTCTTCGTTTCAAATATGGTAGGTTTGTTTTATCTCTTCCTGATGCCCAAAGGATATCAAAAACATTTACAGAAACAGGATAATTCTCAACATTTTGAGCTATATCATATTTCCTTCGTCTGTGCATTAGTTCTTGAAATGGAAGGAATTCTTCTGTATACTTGTTTATAGCAACGACTTCCGCCTCAATAATAAAATTTGTTAGTTTGATAGATCTGGAGACTTCAGCCACGTCCGGATAATAATGCGTTATGTTTTCTAGACTTCTTGAAAATATCTCTACGTTCTTTCCTTTCCTATGAATTTGTACTCTTTCACCATCTAGTTTGAATTCTACTGAACCCTTGCCTGATACTTTCTCAAGCGCTTCTTTGCTTGTCTGGACTCTTTCGGCAAGCATTGGTCTTATGGGTATAAACAACTCAATTTTGATTTCTGAAACAGCCTTCAATCCGTCCAACGCCAATACTCTTGAAACTCTTCCTAAATCGCTAGAAACATTGTAAGCGCTTTCTAAAAATTTTCTATTCTTTTTATCGGAAGTATACGCCAAAGCCAAGGCGTCCATTATCGTAATATCTGCAATTCCGAGTCTAAGCGTACCCAACGCAAATCTAATAATATATTTGCACTCTAGAGGAGATGAATCATTGAAAAGACTGGTTAATAGCCTTAATTTTATTTCTTGTGATCCCTTTCCGGTAGTTTTGGACACCTTATCGAAGATCAAATAAATCCTCTCTATAGTAACCTTTTCATTAAAGAGGGTGGTTTGAACCTTATTCTCCAGAAGTGATTCAGCCACACTTCCCAGATCGCCTATATCGCGATATTTGTGAGAGACTTTGTCAATTGAAATATTAGATATTTGTGATATTATTCGTATTATCGTTTTTTCGGCAATTCCCATTTCAATTCCTTCGTAATCAGGTCTAATTTTTCCTTGAATAAGATAAATTATCTTGTCAATGAGATCGGATGGGGTATTTTTGAAAAGAGTAACCAAATGGTTTGTAAGTTCCAATCTGCTTGTGGTTTGTTCCATTTGATCCATGATATTTACAATAATGGAAAAATCCAACGTTATTTGTTATGGGAGGGTGTTTTAAAATATTTCAAACTTGTGTCGCGAAAATCTGAACATGTTTTGGATAAAAGGGAAAAGTGTATGTGATTTGAGCACGTGTTTTGCATAGAGTTATAATATGGAACAATCGTGGTGTTACTATGGGCGGAGCTAAGAAAAAGGCAATAGGAAGCCAAGAAAAAACATCCAAGGATTCTCCGGCTGCCGATGATAAGACTAAGAAGGGAGAAAAGAAGGGACCTATTAAACAAAGACAAAAAACGTTGATTGCTATAGAAGAATCGCAAGGATTAAAGACCTTAAAAAGCATGAAACCGATTACGTCCCAATCACTAGCTAGGTCAATGGGTGTAAAAATTTCAATAGCAAATTCATTTCTCCGTTCACTTGAATCAAAGGGAATGCTAAAATCAATCGGTGGATATAGTGGACATAAGATTTACGAACTTGGGCATACTGATGCCAGTCAATAACTATTGTACTGCAATTGATGTTTGAATTCGTGAAATTTGTGATTTAATCCAAAGACGATGGAAAAAAAGCAATTCGTAAACAACATTTTTTTTAAAATCTAGTAATACCTCTTTGAGAGTGACATTATCGTGGAGATATTTAATGTGTCTTGGACACGTAGATTTTAGACAAATTTATTACGCTGGTAGGAGACAATGTTTCTTGTTTGTGAGAAATACTTCGAGCCGCCTACCAGTGTTAGTCTTGTGTTTATAATTCAAGTTTAACAGAGAATCTGCAATTATGCTGTGATGATTCGATTTGTGAACTCATTCGCAATATTGCTTGTCATAATCTTTGCAACTTCTTTGTCTTCAAAGTTTCCCAAACACCACATAACCTTGACCAATGCGGTTTCTGAAGTTGTGTTAGAAAGAGGGATTACACCTATTTCTAAAAGATCTCTTCCAGTATCATAAACTGTTAGTGAAGTTTTACCCCAGATGCACTGGGAAGTCATAAATACAAAAATTCCATTCTTCACTGCAGTCTGTATCTGTTCAAAGCATTCCTTATTTATATGGCCCAGACCAGTGCCTTCGAGGACTATTGCTCTGCTCCCCTTTTGTACACAATAATCTATAATATTGCAATCAAAACCAGGATAGAATTTTAATAACATAACTTTGTCATCAAAGTTGGATCTTACAATAAAGTTTTCAAGATTCGTGCATCTTTCATTAAATTTTAGGTCCGTAAATTGTTCACATAATTCTATTTGATCTTTCCTGACAAGTGCAAATGGTGAGATGTCAATGGAATGAAATGCATCCCTTCTACTTGTATGATTTTTTCTCACCCTAGTGCCTACATGGCATGCTATTACCTCATCAGATAGGGTGTGATGCATTGCAACAAAGACTCCTGCGAATTTGGATTTTGATGCAAATGTGCAAGCTCCAATCAAGTTCGTTGATGCATCTGACGATGGTCTGTCAGATGATCTTTGAGCTCCAACCAATACTACCGGAATCGGCAGATTCTGAAGCGCAAAGCTTAACGCCGCAGCAGTGTAGTGCATTGTATCAGTACCATGCGATATAATAATTCCGTCATATTTTCCTGACAAAACATTATCGGCAATCCTCTTTGTCATGAGCGTCCAATGTTCGGGCCTAATATTTTCGCTATATTCACTCAGTACAACTTCCGGATCAATGTTGGCTATCTTCTTAAGCTCCGGGATTGAATCATTAAGTTCTTTTGCTGTTAACGCTGGCATAACTCCACCAGTTCTATAATCAATTTTACTTGAAATGGTTCCTCCTGTGCTTAACAATGATAAATTTGAAAGTTGGGAATCAGCATAATCTCTTGATTTATCACCTTCAGTGAAGTTAACATTAGGATCAATTATTATTTGATCCAATTTATCAAGAGATTTTTTTATGTTCTTAATTTTTCCTAAATTGATACCAATATTATATCCATTTTTTAATTTCAAAACTAGATGGTTAACATCGGCGTATTCGTATCTCGGAATCAAAATACCTTCATGTTTAGCATTGTCAGTTTCAATGATCACTGAATCACCTAAGTTTACATTAAACCTACTGAACAATTCTTTTAGCTTGGTATGATTTTCATCATTAGACAATATTTCTATTACTTTGTAAAGAGTATATATTAATAAATTGTGAGTTGACTTATTATCCTTTATGAAATCTCTAGAGGCAATTTTAGTAAAATTGGTCTTATGGTAACAAGTATTCATAATCAATTATATGAAATATTATTTTGGGTAACAAGTTTTTTATTTGTATTTCAAAAAACTTGATATCGGTTTAGGTTAATTTGATAATCAATTCCAATGGTTCTGAAACAATGGATTGACAACTAAATATACAATGACAGTTTTAAGAATTAAATTGAACAAAAAAATGGATGTTTTGTCATTCCATCACAATCATCGTTAACGTAGACTTTACTCCATTTAGTTTTCGGAGCTTCCACGTAATTGTTTCTTTGACTTTTTCCATAGTTTCGGATTCAACTTGTGCTACAATATCATAAACTCCATAAACTTGATAAATTTCCTTCACGCCGTCTATGCTCTTAAGCTCGCTTACAATGGAATCTTCACTACCTAATTCAGCATTCATTAGGACAAATGCCTTTGGCATACCAAGAAGGATGTGAATGAGATATAAAAAGATGATGCAGTAAACTTACTATCACTTTATGATATGAAACAGGCATTTTCTGCTATCCGCTATTTTTTACGAGCAAAGTCTGAGGTGCATCGCTTATCAAAAGGTCAGGGATCAAGCCTTGCCATTGTTCTTGGAAAGAGTACACATTCCTTAATATCCTCCAGATTAGTTATCCATCTTACTAGTCTCTCTATACCTATACCAAATCCGCCATGAGGCACAGATCCGTATTTTCTGAGGTCCGTATACCATGAATACGAATTCATCTTCAACCCTTCACCTTCAATCCTGGATTTCAGTAGTGTGATATTATCTTCTCTCATGCCGCCACTGCTTACCTCTCCAAAGCCATTTGGCAAAAGCAAATCTGTGGTTAGAGCAATTCCAGGAGTTTTCGGATCCTCCTTAACATAAAATGGCTTAACTTCCAGCGGATAACCGTACACAAAAACTGGATTGGTCCGATCTTTTGTAAGGGCCTTTTCAGAATCTATATTCAGATCATCGCCCCACTTTATTTTCCTACTCCCTTCTTCTTCTTGGACCTGGATGTCCAGTGAAGAAAGAATTTCGATCGCTTGATTATAACTTAACTTATCAAAAGGTTCTTTGATTTGAGTCAAAGAATGAATATCTCTTTTCAAATATTCAAGCTCCTCCTTTCTATCGTCTATTACATGCCCAACCAAATTGATGAGTAATTTTTCTTGAATGGAGAAAAGATCATTAAGGGATATCCAAGGAGCTTCTGCTTCCAAATGCAAATATTCTGCAAGATGTCTGAGCGTCCTTGATTTTTCGGCCCTAAATGAGGGACCTATTGTCCAAACTGGACCTAGTGAAAAAATTAGTGCTTCCAAATATAGCTGGGCACTTTGTGATAAAAATGCATCATCCTTGAAATATTTTACAGGAAAGAGAGTTGATCCACCTTCAACAGCACTCTTAACTAATGTGGGGACGTTAACTTCCATCCAACCATTTTCATTAAACCAATTACGTACTTTTTCAAGTATAGTTGCCCTTAATTTAGCCACCGCAATCATCTTTCTTGTTCGCAAAGTCAGATGTCTATAATCCAATAATAGTTCAGTACTTTGATATTCTCCAATTGGGAAATCATTGTCTGCTATGCTATGTATCTTGACATCATTTCCTCTAATTTCATATCCGCCTTCCTTTGCCCTATCATCTTTGAATAGGATGCCCTGAATTTCTAATGAAGATTCTATAGTCAAATCCGGAACGCTTGCACTGGGCAACACACATTGAATTATTCCGCCGCGATCATCTCTAATTATTATGAATGCTTTGTCCTTTTGTTTGCGAATTCTATAAACCCAACCCCTGATTTTGATATCTTTGCCCAGAAATTCATCCTTCTTAATTTCACTGACCCTATGATATTCCAATTGTGTACTTACGACGCAAACGATCTTTATAATGATATTGTACTGTCCAACTATGGAAAAGAATATGATATTACATTTAATCAATATTAAGAATGAATTTATAGAAAGGAATTAGTCTAATATCAACAATGGAATTTAAAGTGTGCAATAGCGAAGAACTTCCAAATAATTCAATGAAGGTAATAAATGTCCAGGGTTCTGATATTCTTGTGTGTAGATCCAATGAACGTCTATTTGCTTTTGATAATTCATGCCCACACAGAGGTGCATCTCTATCTAAAAGTGATATTAAGGGAACAAGGATAGTGTGCTATATGCATGATTTTGAATATGACCTAAATAGCGGCAAACTAGAACATATTCCAAACAAATGGAAGGATCAAAATCCGAATTGGACAAAATCTGATAATTTGTTACTCTTTTCAGTATCTGAAAAAGATGGTGAAATATATGTACGATTATAGTAATATCATCCATCAAAAACTCTTATTTGGTATCTTTTGTTATTACAAATTACTATTTGATGGTAAGTCATTACGAATAATGACTATTTGTGGTATTTAGTTGACATGAGAAAACTCTAGTCCTGAACTCTTGGAGCCAGATAGAAATGAATTCTGCCTACATTAGCCACTCTAAATTCTAGTCGCAGTGGCATTTTTGTAGAATATTCAAGTACCAGTGATCCACCAGAGGCGCTTATGGCTTTTGTGATTTTTGATAAGTAGTCCAAACTATAGGTAGCTTTGCTTGTCTCTTTCACCTGTAATTCTTCTAGACCTTCACTACCTGATTCAATAATAATATCAGCTTCACCTGAGTCACTTTTACCAGAAAAGGTAATTTTCTTTTCATCAGACTCAATCGATATGTACTCTGAGACCACTTCAATATCAGACAAGATCTTATCGAATGATGCTGGAGTCAGTATTATCTTGGAATTAAAATTTAATTTTGGTAAGGGAGTTGATCCTCCAGTACTTTCAATTAATCGCATTTTGTATTCTCTCTTGTAACCATTTAGGATCTTGATATGAAGCAAGCTGTTCTCTTCCACGGAAACTTCTACTGCATCCTTTTTTTCAGCTCTTTTCATCAATTTTGAAAATTCATCTATCCTAACACCAAATTTTAACGCCGAATCACACTCATAGCCGTCAAACGCAGAATTTGGCCAACTAATATCAATTAATGCCACATGAGAAGGATCCATGCCCCTAAACGACAGACCTTCAACAGTAGCCTCGAATGTTGCTTCATCAACTAAAGTAGATATGGCAGAAGTTACTGCCTTCCATTCGTCGGGTGATTTTGTCTTCGCTAAAAATACCAACTATATCAATCAAAGAGGCAGATTCAAAACATTTTAAACATTCCTATTCTATGTGGTATGCTATAAGCTCGGCAGAAAAAATGCGAGAAAAGAGTGTAATAGACCTATGTATTTTGGGACTTGTTTTGATGACTTCTGCTTGTTTTATAGAATCAGTTGCACAAGATTATCTATGTTCAGGCGTAATTTCTCCAGGTGTGGCTACATTGGGTGCACCTGTAGAATTGGGTTGTAGCTTCATCAGCAGACCTTGTTTGTAACATCCACCAAAATGCTATATTGTTTCCACATTTGGGACAATCAATATTGGTTGTTGGCAGAGCACTGGGTCCCTTTTCAGATTCAACTATCTTTAGACTAGCTCCACTTTGGTCAATTAGAGGAACTGATTTGATTTCATTTTTTGCTTCCGTGAAACCACATTTGGGACAAATCAATATATTTTCCTCAATTCTCGGCTTCATTCTGCTTTCACAATTCGGACAAAATTTCAAGTAGAACCAGCACTCTTTTCTTTATTTATTTCCAACTCGATCATTTCTTTAACCTTCAAAGCATTATCTGATGAGGATTGTAAGGCCTTGTGCAAGATATCAAGTGGCTTTGATTTTTTTGTTACAATTCTAAAACTAAAATCTTCCTTTAATTGATGTTTGAGTACAACGCCTGCAAATTCTACTTCCTTTTGGTTCAAAAGTTCGTGCTGTACAATGTATAAAATTGAAATATCTTCACTGACGTTTAAATTAACTTCATTTGTTTTGTAATTTTCTATCTCTGCCTGCATGATACAGACAACTACTTATTGAAGATATAAATTATACCATCTGCGAAGCCCAATGCAGAAAAGTCTTATTTCGGATATTAAACTTGATACGCCTCATAATAGCATAGGATCCAATACTATTTTGACCTTAAATCTGAACTTTAATCTATCTGGCCTGATAAGAGAAATTTTTTCTCAAAAAAATTGGGAAAGAGCATATGACAAGCATGATAATGCGTTTCGACTTACCGTTATTCTAGATGTAAAAGTAGGAGGAAAGTCGATTGATAAGATAAAGTTCATTAGAAAGGCGGTACTATTTTGGACAAGAAATCCTAAATTATCGTATAGAGTCTGGATATCCATAATTAAGGATGAGACTCCCCATTATCCGTTGACCATTGAAGAAGCCAAATCACTGTTATTTGAAGTGACTAAAACTATTGAGCTTCAAAGCAATAACTTGGCAATGGGGGAAAATGAAATTAAAATTGACATTAAGGTCTCATGGGGAAGACATATTTATACAGAGCCAGTAGAGTTGCACGCACAGACTCAAACTATTAAAGTCAATAAAACTTAGGAACATAATTATTTTCATCTTAGTATAAATATAGTTGAATTTGAAATATGGGTAATGGCAAAGTATGATGGAATCAAGGGGCAAGAGTTGTTGGATGTGGAAGAACAAAAGGACGAACTTACGCTAATTTTTAAGGATAACAGATATTTATTTATCAAAATAGAAAATGGCAAGTTGGTCTCTGATTCAGTACCAGAATAGTCTATTGGTCAGCACAGTGACATACAGTAAATTGTGAATTATTAATATGTTAGATGAAACGTTTGGTTACTGTAGATAGTATAAACAGGGAAATAATTAATTGCACTCTCTGTAAAAGGTTAGTAACTTATACGTCTCAAGTTGGTAAGAAAAAGGTTAGACGATATTCAGATGAAATATACTGGGCAAAACCAGTTACCGGTATTGGAGATATTAATGCGGAACTCCTGATCATAGGTCTGGCTCCGGGAGCTCATGGCGCAAACAGAACTGGAAGACTATTCACAGGAGATCATTCTGGACAATGGTTGATGAGAGCACTGCATGAAACTGGATTCTCAAATATTCCCACCAGTACTTCTGTGAAGGATGGATTGATTCTAAAGAATGTATTTATTACTTCATGCATAAGATGCGCCCCACCTTCAAATAAGCCACTGAATTCAGAATTATTGAACTGTTCAAACTATCTTGAAAAGGAACTTGAACTATTGCAAAATGTAAGAGTTGTAATTTGCTTGGGATTAATTGCATTCCAAGCTTACTGTAGAATAACAAATCTAAAAAAACTTCAATTTTATCACTTTGCCAACTACAAGTTGAACGGCAAGCACTTGATTGCCTCTTATCATCCCAGTCGGCAAAATACAAATACGAAAAGGCTAACATGGCCAATGTGGATAAAAATCTTTGATCATGCTAGAACTATACTGTCGAGTAATAACTAAAGTCTAATCAAAATTGTACGATCATATAGATAATCAAACCTATACTCGTTTTGATGCGTATTTTATTAATAATCTTATGGACAAGATAATTATTTCATTTGCATGCAAACTAATTTGAATTTCTGCAAACCATTAAAAGACAGTGTTTCTTTTACAAAGACATGATTGGTAAGGGATACTTGTCAGTATTGTTCATATTGGCCACTATTGTGGCGCTATCAAATTTGAGTGTAAATGCTCAAACTGTACCATCAACACCTTCAGTACCGTCAAACACAATGAATGCGACTGACGAAGTAATTAATTCAACAATAAATACCACAGGCGAAGCAATGAACTCTCTCTCAAGTGCTACATCTAATGCAAGTGAAGCAGCCATGGATACAGGGTCTGCTGTTAGCTCTTCTGCAAATGCTACTGCTAACGCAACAGGCGAAGCAATGGACGCTACTGCTAACGCAACAGGCGAAGCAATGGACGCTACTGCTAACGCAACAGGCGAAGC
>JARBAW010000085.1 GCA_029237505.1 Nitrososphaerales archaeon | reverse complement strand
TTAATTGGATAAACAACGATACTAATACTCCGGAAGGTTCAGTAATATTAGGCAGCAAACATTTGCGAGGATGGATGGAGCTTGAGCTAATAGAAAGAACTTTTCTATTTGCTGATAATAATTCCAAACTTTTAGACTCAGACAGCTACAGTGAACTGTATTTGTTAGAAATAAAATCAAGACAGCCAACAAGAATACCTGGAACCTATCTGCAGGAGTTATCTTACAATAATAATGAATTTTCTGTTTTTAAGCTGAAACTGATCGAATAAAATCATGCAAAATGATTCTTTTGTAAATAAAATGAGCGGAATTTGATTATTGAATTTTGAATTTTATATTTTGGACTTTAGCTCTTATATTTTTCTTCCATGTTCATGAATTTTGACAATTCGACAAGCTCATTGAAATCATTAAAATCAAGCATTATGTCTCTGGAATTTTTTGTTGAGCCATTTTTCTTGAGGTCCGCTAATATTTTCTTCATGGCATATGCAGATCCGTATAAACCAGAAAGTGGAAACACAACCAAACTATAACCCATTGATTTGAGCTCCTTCGCAGAAAAAGTCGGAGTAACTCCATTTTCTATCATATTGGCCAACAAAGGCGCATCAATTTTTTTTGGAATTTCTCGAAGCTCCTCCTCTGATTGCGGGGCTTCCACAAAGATAACATCCGCCCCTTCTTTGTAATACATTTTTCCTCTTTCTATTGCTTCATCAAGACCTAATGGAGCTCGGGCATCTGTTCTTGCTACGATCGTGAAATCACTATTCGAAGACGATGCAATTGCTGCTCGTAGTTTTTGAACATAATCATGGGAAGAAATTACTTCCTTCCCTCTCATATGACCGCACCTTTTTGGCCAAACTTGATCCTCCAGAAAAATTCCCGCTCCGCCGTTAGCAATTAAATCGCCTACAAGCTTCCAAACAGTAAGCGGATTACCATATCCAGTGTCTACATCGACTATTACTGGAACGTCAACTGCTCTGATGATCCTTCTTGCATTGTCAATATTTTCACCCGCATTCAAAAACCCAAAATCTGGTAACCCCAATAAGGAAGCTGCTGATCCGTAACCAGTCTGAAATATTGCCTCGAATCCAATATGTTGTGCAATTTTAGCGCTTAAAGCATCAAATACTCCAGGAAGAACAATAATATCACCTCTTTTTTTTATTTTTTCTTTTAGTGCCTTTCGTCTATCTAAATTCATGACTTGGTCAGAGTTACAGATTTACTTATTTATTCTGATTCCTGCTCGTTGTTCCGTTGAGTTATTTCGTATGTACCATCAGGCAGAGTATTTAGCTTAATCTTGCAATTTCTACATTCATAGTAATCAATATCATGATTGTGCATTATGGAACCATTTAACCAAACCATCAGCGTACCACATTGCGGGCAATTCATTGTCATTATGTTGAATTAATCAATTTCACCAATATTTATTTGAATAGAACTTTGGAGTATCATTCGACTTATTCTGCTTAAAGCAGTTGGATGGAAGTATCCACTTCTGATCCATTTCAAACTTAATTTTGAAATGTTTGATTGATTTTGGAACGGATGAATCTGAAATATCCGGTCGCTAGCCATTGGATCCAAAATTCCCAAATTTCTCAATTATGTTTCCCATACATCTTGTAGTCTTTTTGAGCAAATCAATACGGACAAATTCATTCGGCGAATGAATTCTACTATACTTATACGTACAGCCAATACTCACACAAGGACATTCTAAGATATTATTGAAATACCACATGGGCCCAGTTCCTGCTGAAGAAACGCTCTTGACAACCTGTGCATATTCCTCTAATGCAGACGATTCAACCAACTTTACAAAGTTATCATTTATGGGTATTCTACAAGCAGGTTCTCCACTAAGAAATTTTAATTGGATGTCTTTGAATCCATTATTATCAAGATGTTCCCTTAACAGTTGGAATTGCTTCTGAGGCAACATATCAGGTACCAGTCTAAAATCAAGTTTTGCCATTGCGGTGCTGGGCAAGACGGTTTTGGAGCCTTCGCCGATATAGCCGGAGAACAACCCACTTATGTTAGATGTTACCCCTCCCACATTTGCCATTTTTGTTTTTTCAATGTCATCTTCATTGAATATATGATCCAATCCATAATTCCTTTTAAAACTAGAAATATCAAATTCCTCCTGTCTTATGCATTCTAGTTCTTCGGGCAAAAAATCTCGAATATCGTTATTCCAGTTTTTGATACTGATTCTGCCATTTTCATCACGAATAGATTTAAGGGCATGAACAAGACGCCACGCAGGATTTTCAACTAATGCTGCCAGACTGGAATGAAGGTCAACATTTGCACATTTTGCATGCAATTCCACACAAAGCAATCCCTTCATCCCAAGACTGATAATCGGCCTTTCATGCTCATCCACATAACCAAATTCCCAAATAGTAGCATCGCAGGAAAATTTTGGGCGATACTTGATTAGATACTCCTCAAGATGAGAGCTCCCTATTTCCTCTTCCCCCTCAACTAGGAATTTAACATTACAAGGAACGTCTCCTGTTTCGTTAAGCAAGTATTGGACAGCCTTAATTCGAGTTATAAGTTCGCCTTTGTCATCGGAAGCACCCCTTCCGTATATGAAATTTCCATCAATTTTACCACTAAAAGGATCATCATGCCACAGCTCAATAGGCTCAGCAGGTTGAACATCGTAATGGTTGTAAAATAATATTGTCTTTCCATTTGGATTATTTTTGGATTTTACTTCCCCATAAACAATCGGAGAAACTTGTTCCGAATTATCATCTAGTTTCAGAAGCTCTGATGTTATTCCAGAATTAGACATGATTTTAGAAACTAGCTCTGCACATTTTGTCATTGTCAATTGGTTCTTCGCAGAAACGCTAGGTACTCTAATTAGTTGTTGTAGCTGTGACGTTAGTGTTTCAATATCCGAATCAACCCTTGATGCTATTAGTGTCAATTAGCATAAAGTTCAAAAGAACATGAAATTAAGTATTCTGTTTGTAAAATGGCGTGCAATACTATACAGATGTCTTAAATTTCTTAATCACTTTGGAAAATTCTTTAAGAACACTACTATCAATTTGCAAAAAATGAAATATGAAATGATTGACTCCTATGTTTACGTATTGAGAGATTCCGTTCATGACATCATCAATGGTTCCTACAGTCAATCCGCCAGCGATTGAATTTTTGAATTCTGTTACAGACATCTTTTGCTTTCCTATTTTTTTCATTATTTTTTTCAACTGCTCGTGTTCTTGTACTATTAAACACGGAAGTACAATCGAATTCTCTATCTTCCTATTGTGGGAATTGTAACCGTTTAGAATGCTTATTTTTCTCTTCATCTCCTCTGGCGAACCAAAATAAAGGTTATATCTGTCTGCATACTTTGCTGCAACCTTCAGTAGATACTTTTCACCAGAACCTCCAATCATAACAATTGGATGAGGTTTCTGAATGGGTTTAGGATATGATACCGCATCTTTAACAGAATAATGTTTGCCAAAAAAGTTTGTAATTTTTTGCGTCCACAGTTTTTTTATTATTCGGATTGATTCTTCTAATTGTGTTATGCGTACTAGGTCTGAAGAATAATGATATCCATAGGCAACATACTCTTCTTCGAACCATCCTGCTCCAATTCCCAATTCCGCACGTCCATTGGTAATGACGTCCAATGTCGCTACCATTTTTGCAAGTAGAGCTGGATTCCTGTAAGAATTACACGTTACTATCTGACCAATTTTCATTCTTTTTAACTCTGTAGACATGGCCGATAACAAGGTAAAGCATTCAAAAAAGTTCCCAGTCCTAGGATATCGGTAATGTGGAATAAAATGATCGTATGTATAAGCTGAATCAAAACCATGTTTCTCCGCCTCAATAGCGATGTTTCGAGAATACTTGAATTGTGTGACGGATGAAGTTCCAATTAAATCATCTCTCCAGCCTTGCGGGATTACAATACCGAATTTAATTTTTGACAAGGTTTATTTATTTGGATAAGAACCTGTACTTATAATAATTTTTAGTCTCAATAGCTGTAGATACAACGAGATTTTGAATTCAGTTAATTATGTTAATAATGAGATCCGAGATTTGTGAATATATCAAAAGAATTATTGTTTCGCCTTGAAAGGATCATTGCTTTGGTTTTGTACATTGTTGCCATCATTTTCCTCTTGTCCATTATCTACAACTTTACTCACAATCCTGTCCTGTCCATTTTGGTAATTATGCCATTGAATATCTATTTTATTGTCTTCATCTGGAACGTAGGTTACTTTACCTGAATTAGGATCAAATTTGTTCAAATGTCCTCCAGTTGGACTGGTTACTATTTCATATTTTATTGGATCTTGATTCAGATCCTTTGCGTTCAAAGTAATATCAATCTCCTGACTTGAATCTACTGAGATGCTCTTAGTCTCGTCCTTCAATGTGTTTTGATTGACTATATCGGCGTTTACCTCCACAGTAGCCACATTGCTCTCAGCTCCGTTGTCGTCAACTGCTTTGAAAGTAAAGCTATCAGTAACAGGATTATCCTTCACAATGAGTTCAGGACTATATGGAACTCCTTTATTATCTCCAATTTTTTGTGGTGAATCAAATTTAGAACCGTCGTCACTTTTTGAATAGAATATATAATTATTATCCGGAGTTGTACCTTCCCATGCAACGTGTGTAGCATTGCCATTTATTGTCACCTGAGGATTGCCTGATCCGCCCGGATCATTACTTAGATTCTCAACGCCACTAAAACTCGAACCATAGTCTACACTTTTTCTCATAAATATGTCCTGATTGCCATTTTCGGACTGACCCTGCCAAACTACATACACGATGTTACCCGATGATGACACTTCAGGATTGAATACAGATGTCCTGATTTTTCCACTGAGGCTAAGTGGTGTAGAAAAGGCCTTTCCACCATCCGTACTGCGAGAAAACAATATGTACCTGTCTTCTTCTTCACCCGCACTCCAAACCGCGTATCTATACTCTGAGAGATTTGCTTCATTGGTGACCTGGTCAAATGCCTGAGGAGCCTGATTTGTCTCGTTATTTTCAGTCACTTCTACACTTACCGTCGCAAAGTTGCTCTCGACGCCTTTATCATCAATTACCTTGAAAGAAAAACTGTCATTGCCAGTATAGTTCATTTCCGGAGAATACGTCACGGTACCTTTTGTATTATCAAAATCATTCAAAGTTGCGTCTGTTGGACTTG
>JARBAW010000084.1 GCA_029237505.1 Nitrososphaerales archaeon | reverse complement strand
TTACGTATCGCTACAATTCTAATATTGCTAATCATGTTCGTTTCAATTCTAATCAAAGGCCTAGTACCGACTGCAATATCTTGTCTAGGCATAGTACTGCTTTATGGAAGTATTGTGATACCCTCTACGATTGATAATTCACTGGGCCCATTATACTATAAAGCGTCAACTGGCTATTTGACCTTTGAAACAATTATCTATGGCACACATGGATTCTTTCTTTTGGGAGTTGCTATGATCATTGTTGGAATGATTGTGGCATACAAACCTCACATTCTATATACACGAAATAGACCAATCTCCGCAGAGCAGCTTTGGACAAAATATCCAAATTGGAATGAGAATTTACAATTAGCCAACACCAGAACTGATTCCTTAATCGGGCTTTCAGGTCTACTAAACGAAACAGAGCGATATCTGCTCTGGAGATACGAGTTCATTTTGGTTTTTATCTATGGCACAGTATATCGAGTTCCTATCTACTCACATGTCCCTATCAATTCAACAGTCATGAGAGAATCAAAATCACTCAGGATTATTGGCGCGCCCAAGTACGGTTACTTCATGTAACATTTCGTAAATGAGACCTCGCGCGCGAGGAATGTAGGTAAAGACTTGTTTTCTAAAATTCGATTTTTCTAACTCTAAAAAACACATCTCTAAATGTGAAATTGGCCATTAAAAAGATCAGGATCACAGAACCTTTAATTAAAGGTACTTGGAGATTTTTTTAGGAATATCGACTTGGCGGAATTAAGAAAAGACTACATTCTTGAAAAATTTGTGGTTCTTCCTCCTGATTCATATAAAGTAAAAAATGATGCTAAACAATGTCCTTATTGTCCTGGAAATGAAAGTATGACCCCCCCATCGGTGCTATCGCTAGTTGTCAAAGAGGGTATGCTTCAAAGATTATCTGATAACGAAGAAAATATTATAGAAAACTGGGATGTTAGGGTTTTTCCAAATTCAAATGCCGTGGTATCATCAGTTAACGAAAATAGCTATAGAGATAAACCTCTGTATAGCGAACCGGCTTACGGTTATCATTATATCGTAGTAGCAACACCTGACCATAAGGAAAATTTGCCAGGACTATCTATTGAAAAGTGGTCCAATGTTCTTTTGGTATTACAAAATTACCTCAGTCACCTGTACACAAAAAAAAGCGTAACTTACGTTTCCATTTTCGTAAATAGTGGTACTTTGTCGGGAAGCGATATTGAACATGCTCACTTCCACTTGATGACATTCTCTACCATTCCACCAACTATTGAATCTGAAGCAGAAGCATCAAATCGGTATCTCAATGAGAATGGTAACTGTCCCGCATGCAACATAATATCCACAGAAACAGGTGGTCCTAGACAGATTTTAGATACCGAAAGTTATATAGCAATTTCTCCATGGGCTTCTACATATCCATATGAATTTTGGATTTATCCCAAACGTCATACCACATCATTTTCAAAGATTTCACAGAAAGAATTTACAGATCTTGCTTTGATTCTGAGATCTACCTTAGGAGGAATGGACAAGGTATTGCAAAAGCCCGCTTTTAATCTTATTTTTCACTTATCACCAGAAAAGAAAAATAGTCGACAGATTCATTGGCACATAGAAGTATATCCGCAACTCCATAGTTGGTCGGGTTTAGAGAGAGGATTTGGTGTGTACGTTAATCATGTTTCACCAGAAAAATCTGCGCAAGTTTTAGGGTCCGCTGCCAGAAAAGAATTTGGAGATGTAATTGGAATCAAGTGAGAATACCCGCATAATAATTCAAGTCGATAATTAATGGTTAATCTCGAAACATCTGTATCATTAGCCAGCCTAGGATTAATTGTAATGTTTGTACTCATTATGTATTCGTTTATTTCCTTTTTGGTAGGGCCGCAATCACAAGGTCCAGACATTGTTGTTCAACCCGAAGGAGTTCTAATCCAAGTAGTGTCAATATCTGCTGCACCTGGAATAATATTGGCAGCCGTTACTTTTGGTTTGGTAAGATATTATGGTTCTAGGAAAATAGGAGCCATCATTAGCATATGTGGTATTGTTCTGATAATTGGTAATATTATGATTCTAAGTATGATACCAAGAATACCTCAAATACTCTTTGTTCCTGGAATAATACCACTTACATACGGATTACTTGCGGCCGGAATTGGAATTATCATTCTGGGGATTATTGTTATTATCAGAGAAGGCAAAATAACAAGACCATTTGGAGAAGAAAGTTCTTGAGTGAAAAAATTCCGATACGAAATATTTACTTTAAGCGAAAAATTCTTCCAATTGAGATTTTTCATAACGTTCTAGATAAGAGCTACAAACTTTCTCATGATTTGAATAGTCCAGTACTATCAGTTGTCATCGGAACAAAACCTGATTTTTATAAACAGGCTCCTGTCATGATAGAGGCATTACAACAAAAATTACCTGCTTTCGTAATAGATACCGGACAGCACTTTGATGATCTTCTGGGATTTGGAATTCAAGAATTTGAGTTACAGGATCATATTGCCTGTAATCTTCAAATCAGAGGAGACCTCATGGAAAAAGCCAGTGAATTAATATTAAAATTTGGATCATTTGGTAGATATTTAAAAAAGAACTTTGGGAATTCTTCACAACTACTACCAATAGTTCACGGGGATACTCTTGTTGCAGGTATCGCTCCGTTGGCATGGGTGTTTGGGATGGGTCAGAAAGTTGCGCAGAATGAGGCAGGACTGCGATCGATGAGTCCTGAATCAATAAAATACCTCAAGGTTAATGAGGATCCGACAAAATCAAGTGTAGAAAAATTCGTAGATTCACAATTTGAAGGAAGGTGGTTCCTGGCAAGAGAAGAGCCATTTCCTGAACAAATAGATACTTGGATATGTTCTGCAGGAACGCAATTTTTCTTTGCACCCACACAACTTAACAAAGATAATCTAGTCCGTGAAGGATATCCAGAAGAGTTCATTCACGTAGTCGGTAATTCTGTTGTAGATGCAATTGAGATTAAGAGAAAGAATAAGCCCAAAACTAGCGTGTTTGATGTTTACCCAAAGCTAGAAACGGGTGAGTGGATTAGATTAGATATTCATAGAAGAGAAAATCTGACCGAACACAGATTTTCATCAATAATCAAAAGCATATCTTACTTGATCAAAAATACTGACTACAAGTTAGTTCTTATAATGCTAAATGCTATGAAATCAGCTCTTAGATCGTACCACTTGGAACAAAACCTACTTAATCTGGCAAAAGATTACCCAGACAAGTTTATCATTACTCCTTTGTGGAAAGAATATTCTCATGTGATAGAATTTTTAGATAGCGGACATTGTTGGGCGGAAATGACAGATTCCGGTTCAATGCAAGAGGAACTACTTTACTTTCCAGACGTATTATCACTTACCGTTAGGCTAAATACTGATAGACCTGAAACGATTTTTGATGCTCGTAGCAATATACTCATTCCGCCAGTAAATTCCTCTTGGATAACTACTTTGATAGATGAGGCGTTCAACAGAAAGGAGGGCCTTGGACTTGAGCTGAAGAAGAAGAGAAAGATTTACGGAGAACCAGGAACAGTATCAAAGAATATCGTAAGAATAATTAAAAAGGAATTTGAGAATGGTGACGCAAATTTCTATCCTTGGCTACATCAAAGAATTGGTCTCTGGAAAGAAAAACAAATAATCGACTACATGTAACTAACGTAAAGTAAACTCTTTTTTGGCCACTTTAGCATTTTTTCTTTCATTAATTGTCATTTCAAAAAGAGTTTTCATCATGTTTTCATATTCTATAGACATTTCCACATTTCTTCTTGACATCATCCTTTTTTGAAATTTAATTGAAGAAGAAATATTCATTTCTGCATTCTCTGATCCTATTCCGTGCCCATAAATTACATAGGAAGGAACATCTTCAAAAATATTTCCATACACATGAGAAGAGATTCCTATTTTCAGTCCACAATAAATATTTGTTCCTATTGATGTTTTAGACATATCTCCAAAAAAAGAACCTAATTTAATAGACTTTGTATCCTTTTTCTTATTATCCACTTTCATCGAAATCGTCCCATATGTCATTTTGAGATCAGAGGTAGTTGTATTTGCTCCGAGATTAACCCATTCACCAACGTAGCTATGGCCAATGTATCCTTGGTGAGATTTATTGGTATAATCTAAAACTATTGAAGAATCAACTTCGCCTGCTATCCTACAATTATTTCCAACGTACGAATTGCTAATTATAGAATATGGTTTTACTTGGGTATATTCTCCAATATGAACTGGACCTTGGATTGAAGATTGATGAATACTGGATTGAGGACCAATATGTATTCCTCCATCGCTGGCGTCAAGCACCGTGCCCTGATCAATGATTGATGTCTTGTCCACGTATACGGGATTATTACCGATAACTTTTACTCGTCGTGGATTTTTCTTTTTGAGAAATTGAGACTTGAGTATATTATTTAGTTGTACAATGATGTCCCAAGGCCAGCAGTACAAAGTACCGTATTCATTCAGATCATTGATATTTGTTATTTCCGTGCTAATTTTATTACTGTTGATTTTTTTATCCTCTACTACTGATTCATAAATATATTCACAATCTGATTTGTCAACTCTTCCCATGAGTATTTTGTTTCCGAACGTTATCAGAAATCTTTTCTTAGCATTCAATTTCTTGAAGAGCGATGTCCGAGGAATGAATAATGAATTAATGTATATGTCATCACTATTGTATTCCAACTTATTTACAGTAATACCCGGATGTCTTTCCTTGGTTACCCCTTCTAGGTATCGCCTTGTAAGCATCTTTGAGGATTTGTTATTGAATTGTTCATAAGTCGTCAGTGATCCAATTTTAATATCAAACAAGGATCTTGTATAACTTAGAGGAACAAAATTCTTCCAACTAGTATCTTCAAAAAAAACGATACTCATAACTTAGATTTTTCCCAGTTTCTCAACATATTTTTTGTATGTTTGTAGATATGATTTCTTGTCGCCTATGTCAATAAATCCTGATTCTATTTTAAATCCATTCACTAATTTTTTCATATCCAATGCTTTTCGGACTGCATCATCCATTCCGTAGGCATTTGAAGATGGTATCAAATCAATAAATTCGGGCTCCATTACATAACATCCTATATTTATCAATCCCTTTATTTCGGGTTTTTCATTCCATGTAGTAACTCTATTATTTCCATTTATGTCAATAAATCCATACTTGAGTCTTGTTTTATAGGATAACAAGGCCATTGAAATAAATGCATCAAGTCTATCATGCTCTTTTATCATTTCTCTAAGTGAGAACTCGTAAATGGAGTCTCCGTACACGCAAACAAATGTATCATCGATAAACTTCCTGGCAGTCATCAGCTGACCTGCCGTTGCCAAGGGCCTGTCGGATCTTGCATATTCAATTTTTATTCCAAGTCTGCTGCCGTCTTCGAAATAATCTTCTATGGTTCTATGTAAATAGCTTACACAAATTATAACGTGGTCAATATTATTATCATCATTTCTCAGCCATTCAATAATGTGTTCTAATAGAGGTTTATTCCCGAGGGGTAACATTGGCTTTGGAATGAAAAAAGTATAGGGCTGCAGACGTGTTCCAAGACCCCCAGCTAAAATTATGGCCTTCATTTAAAATTATAGATAAATTGAACTCTAATATAAGTAAAAACTATTCTAGGTTTCTACTATCGAGTATTTTCTTGACCTTATCTACTACATCTTGCGGGCTTTGACCAAAGACTATTATCATTGGTTCTTTTCCAACATCACCTGAATGATATATGATATCCGCATCAGGATTTTTAAAAAGAGCCGTTTTGATTCCCCATGGAATAGATTTACCTTCTTTTTCTTTGGTTTTTCCTGGTTCCAAATTTCTTTCGTAATCGCTTACACTAAATAGTTTCTTACATTCGTTGAGTATATTCTTTTCATTTCTAATATTGAGAGCAGATCTAACCATTTGATTTGACTTCATGTATTCGAGGATTGAGGAAGCTACATGTTTTGAAGCTCCAAACTTAATGCCTGAAGTTGGCGCACTTTTATTCCCTACCTTTACAATTCTACCATTCACGCCGGCAACGTCCTCAAGTCGTTTAGCGTTTGGTATTGCATAAACAAGATTTGATTGCGTTTCTGGAATCAAGTCGGCAAAATTTTTCATATTTATTAAATTTTCAACGGCCCTGCTTAATTCTTCTATGACCTGATATCTACAGGACTCTTCATACATTTTTGAAATGGGATTATTGACTGGAATCCCCTTGCCGATTTTCACAGTTTTAAGGATAGATTTGTGAACGTACTTGTTTGCCAATAAACAAGCATTGATGACGGGATACTTCATGGCCATAAATGAAGCCACCGCAGCAGAAAAGTTGCAGCCGCTTCCATGTGTTTCAACGATTTTCATTCTAGGATTCTTAAACACAGTAAACTTTCCCCATTCATCCAAAATTATGTCAACTATCGTCTCGTTGTCGTTTCTAAAATGACCTCCTTTTATTATTACATTTTTTGCTCCTAACTCTTGAATTTTTGCTGCTGTTTTTCTGATGTCTTTTTCAGTTCTTATCTTAATTCCCGACAACGTTTCTGCTTCATGGATATTGGGAGTGATAACATCACAAATTGGAACTAGTTTACTTTTAAAATCCTTTACAAATTTTTTTTGAAGTAGCTGAGCGCCTGTTCCAGCTGAGATTATGGGATCTAGCACTATTGGGATATTTGATTGATTCAATACATCACTTACTGCCGTAATAATTTCGTTATTGTAAACCATTCCAATCTTTATGGCACTAATGGGGATATCTGAGAGAACTGATCTTATTTGTTCTCTGATAATTTTGGCTTCCAGAGGGAGGATGTAATCTACATTTGATGTACTTTGTGCTGTTACGGCTGTTATTACTGTACATGAGTATATTCCCAAAGCTGACATTGTCTTTATATCTGCCTGAATTCCAGCTCCACCACTGGAATCACTACCGGCTATTGAAAGTGCAGAATGCACCATAATCAAAAATATGATAAAACTGGATTATTCAGTTTATCGGAATTCTAATAGAGTCCTAATTTTATTCATAATCTGTGAAAATACTATTGATATAGGAAAGTAGTTCATCACGTAATTGTATTACCTTTGTGCGTTTATCACCATCTAAATCAGTTTGTAAAAGAACATCTAATCCTTGGACGAGGTACTGAATGTTTGGCAAAGTAAGTAAAGATCTAGTGTATTTAGTGACATCCTGATTACTCAATGATTATCTTTGTATGTGGTTGGTGTTAAATATTGTGGAGTTTCTTTTGATGCACGCCTAGAAAGATTGGCGATAAAAAAACTCCTTTCCATATGCTATTTCAAATTTCTTTAATAGATTCATACAATGAGGTTCCACAAACATGTTTCTTTTTTCATCAGCCTGATATGTGACCAAATTTGTGTTTTCTGAAGTCCGATAAATCGTCCTTCCACATATTGCACACTTGTGAACTTCCTCAAAGAGTTCTAGGGCTTCAGAGCCGTACGCGTTGATAATATACTTACTGCCGTCAGAGCCTTCGGTTTCTACAAAGTAGTATTCTATCCCATTGGTCATACAAATTACTTTTTCTGGGAGAAAACTGAGTCTATATTTTTTGTTTATCAAGTCGTGAACCAGTTTTTTGATATCATGTTCAACATGTTTGTGAACGAGCGTACTATTTGCCAAGTTTGTTCCCCCTTCTTTGTGTAGTCAACTTAATCAACAAGGTAATATTCTATTCAAATACAGATAAACTGGATTAAGCTATGCGTATGACAATTTTAATACATTGATAATAATTAAGCTAGGCAAATAACATCCGTTTGACTTGTCGTCAATTGGTACAAATAAAACAAGGTAAACATTAGATAAAAAATAGTGATTGCCTATTGATCTTTTGGGCCAAGAAATCAAAGAAAAAATAAAAAATTTTTTCTGAATCGTTTACTTTACGTATTGCTTTTGTGCAGATGTAAAGAAGTTTGACCATGTATTGGCCAAGTTTGCATTGAATTCGGTTACGGTATCGAATGTCTTGCCATACAGCTTGATATTCTCTCTTGCTGAATTTAGAATATCTATTGCTAGTTGGTTTGCGGTATCAAACACATGAAATGCTTGTGAAGTAATTTCACTTGATTGTTTTCTATATTGTTCTGCATATGGTGCTACTGTTGGACCTACTGTATTTTTTGCAGTGTTTCCGATCCATGATTTTTGAATTGCAAATGATCTATTTATCAATTCTTTAGTGACTTGGAAGTAGTCTTGCTGAAGATTTGAAATAGATTGTGCATATTGTGGTTGATACTTTGAAATTTCATCGATTGTTCTTAACAAATTTTGCTTGTATGTGTCTAAAACTTCTGCGTTTTCTGTTGCATTTTCTCTCGTTTTTCCTGACATGTTTCTTCACCATTAGATGGTATTAAATGGGTATATAAACGTTCGGTATCAAGTGGTATTTATTGGCATACAAAACCATGTATTTTAATTAGGTAGTAGTATAAGCTCATCTATTGGAATCTTAGAATAAGCACAGTCATTTCATTGTATCGTGATAATTTGACATTATTCAATAGAAAAATAAACCCACTATATCATTAGTCAAATGAGATGCAAATAAGTCATTGTAATTTTCCCGAGGGAGTATTGTACGACCTTGATAACCTTGTATGGATAAAAACCGATGATAAAGACCCTTCCGTAGTCACATTGGGTATAACCCCAATCCTTATTTCATTAGCAGGAAAGCTTACAAAAGTTAAACTTAAAGACATAGGTACAACTGTTGAAAAAAACAAGAGTGTGGGGTCAATTGAAAGCATACGGTATTTTGGTATGGTCAGGTGCCCCGTTAAAGGTAAGGTAATAGCTGTAAATGATACACTAACTCAAATACCAAAAATAGCCAATGACTCTCCTTATGATGATGGCTGGTTCGTCAAGATAAGAATTGATGACTCTTCAGTCATGAAGTATGACTTGAAGAACAATGGTCTTGCGTTAATTGAAGATTGCCATTTTGAAATAGAGAAAATCATAGACAAACTGCATGTAAGATGCTTCTCAGCGTCTCCCGATTACGAAATGTTCGAAATTGGAGTTGAGTGCGCTGCGACACTTACAAAGCTAGATGAATTAATCGACAAAATTAACACGGGAAATGTTGTGCATGTTGTTTCTGATGATACTTCTGCAGATCTTGAAATGATAAGATGGTCTGAAGAAAGAGGACAAGGACTCTTAGAATTTAGAAAAGAGGGAAATCTCTTTCACTTCATTGTAAAGAAGTTAAGATAATTTGAAACAAAATACAAGACAATTGAATGGTCAAGCCACAATGCAATAAAAATAAAAAAATGAATTGAAATGAGGTTAACTTGAGATTTTAGGAGAAGGATGTTACTCCTATATTCTACTTTTCAATTGGATTGTCTATCATGTTGCCCCATTCGGTCCATGATCCATCATAGTTTTTGACGTTTGGATATCCGAGTAGGTATTTGAGTACAAACCATGTATGGGATGATCTCTCGCCAATTCTACAGTATGATATGACTTCCTTATCTGGAGTAATCCCCTTTGCATGATAAAGCTTTGTTAATTCTTCTGCCGACTTGAATGTTCCATCATCATTGACTGCCTGGGCCCATGGGATATTAGCTGCACCGGGGATATGCCCCCCTCTTTGAGCATGCTCAGTAGGATATTCTGGTGGTGCTAAAATTTCTCCGGTGAATTCTTTTGGACTCCTTACGTCTACTAATGCTTTACTGCCAAGAGTATCACTAACATATCTTAGAAACACGCGTACACTACTATCAGGACCAGAACTTTTGAAATTACCGCGCTGATACGTTGGCACATCTTTTGTAAGTGGTTTGTCTTCTTCCAACCATTTTTTTCTTCCTCCATTCATTAATTTCATGTTCTTGCAGCCATAGTACGTAAGTGCCCAGAAAGCAAATGCAGCAAACCAATTATTAAAGTCGCCATAGAGTACTAGAGTGGTATCATCACTTACTCCTATTTTCTGAAGCAATTCTTGACATGCTTCCTTGCTTAGAATATTTCTTGCAACAGGATCATTAATGTCAACTTTCCAATCTATCAAGACTGATCCAGGAACGTGTCCCAAAACATAGTTAGCTGTAGGATCATAGTCTACCTCTGCGATTCGGACCTTTGGATCATTTAGGTGATCTTCGACCCATTTAGTATCTACCAGAACTTCTGGATGAGAATAATTCACTTCACAACACCTAGATTGACTTTACCTTTATGTTATATTAGTTTTTCATGATTTCATTTTAGAATGATATGAGAAATAATATCTGCATCACCCATGATCAGCACCTCTGGTTCCTATCTTCAATTCCACATCACCGTCATATTTTGGCTTGATTCCCAGTTGTGATGGAGTGTATATTAGGTGCTCCTTTGTGAATGATGATAGTTCGTAATCATTTGTCATGTA
>JARBAW010000083.1 GCA_029237505.1 Nitrososphaerales archaeon | reverse complement strand
TTCAGAACTGGTATTTCTGCATATAGGTTGGCTTCATTTGAAATTGTGTCGAGAGCTCAATTATCAGTCAGTTCAAAAGCTTGAAACGACTAGCAGGGAGAGGTTGTAGAAATCTGAACTTTGTAATCAAAGAAATCAAGTAAACTAATATTATCTGAAAAAAATAAAAAAAATTCATTAAACGTTTCGTTCTGATAGATACTTAACCTATGTTGCGCTGAGGTAGTTAATGAGCGATTCAAACGATAGTAATGAGAATATTGAAACTGCACAGAAGAATCAAAAAAAGATAGGAGCTGCAGAAAATGATCCAGAGACTACGGGACCTGCAGAAAACTTGAGAGAAGAAGCAGCTGATATGGTAGACGAGGACGAAGAGTCCAATGAACCTGCCTGATCATTCCATTTTTTTAGGCTCCCTTCGAACTAATTGCCACAACCTGTAAAGCCCTTTGGGATCTTTCCCTAAAAAGATAATAATCTAGTTAAATATCTTGTCAACATTTCTTATAGGAACTTCTGGGTATGATTATTCTTGGAACAAAGGAAAACATAATAAATTCGACTGGTATCTGGATCAAGGTCTTAACTCCGTAGAAATAAATGGCAGCTTTTATCAATTCCCTACATCCAATTGGATTAACAATTGGAAAAACTCATCGGCAAAAGACTTTAGATTCTCTATAAAGGTAAATAGGGCAATAACACATTACACGAGACTCAAGGGCGAGAAGTCAATAGATTTGTGGAGAAATTTTAGAAAAACACTAGAGCCAATACAGGATAGGATAGCCTTCTGGCTGTTCCAAATGCCTTCGACTTTTAAATTTAGTCATGAGAACATGGAAAGATTAAGAACATTTGAAAAAAATGCTGATCTTGACGAGAATGCTATATTAGAATTTCGTGATGACTCCTGGTGGAGTATGTCCTCAATTAAGGAGCTGCAAAAACTAAAAATTACTATGTGTTCAGTTGATGCTCCATTATTACCCAGAAAAATACTAAATCTAAATAATATTATTTATTGCAGATTACATGGTGCCAAGAGTTGGTATAATTACACGTATTCTGAAAAGGAACTGAGAAATATTATAATGAGGTTGCAAGAGAAGCCTGGTTCTTTGAAAGCCGTATATCTAAATAACGATCATGGTATGCTACCAAATGGTAAATTCCTAGTACAAGAAATAATTGAAAAGGACTAACGGTTTTACTGCAAATAAATCATTCTTGTAAACAGTAAGGATGTCGTGAATATCCATTAAAGTTGAATTCTGATATCGAATACAGTCAAGATGAATGCTTCAGCATTAATTTACAACATGGTTATTCTTTGCACAAAGGCACTCGGTAAGATCACATTCAGAATGTCTTTTATCCACACATGGAGCACATGTCGTTCCTCCTTCTATGTGCTCCATTTTTCTGATAGTAACATCCTCGACTTTATCTTTGCTTTCCATGCCTCTATTAGCGCACCAATATTTATATTAAAGTCAATTATTTTTTGGGGTACTTTGTATCCATTTCAGAAAGGAACTTCTCGGCCTCTTTTGGATCCATTTTTCGGATTAACCATTGCATCATTTCATTGTTTCTTTCTTCCTCCTCTTTTGATTGTGGACTTCCAACGTACCATAGAAATGTAAGTCCGGCTACCTGCCACATTAACTGTAGAAATTCAGATTGCCAATTTTCGAATGTATCCCTCAAATTTTCTTGCCATGATTGACTGGTGATGAAACCGAAATACCAATGTCCTATCAGGGATCCTGAAAACAAGATCAAAGTTATCCAGAAAAACCCGTATTTTTTTGCAGTGCTGTGTTTATACTTTTTCACCGAACTAGATCTATTCTTTTTCATTACTAATCTATCAAAAACATAATTTAAATAAATCAAAAAATTCGTTAGAGTGAATTTTAATAATAATATCACATTGAGGTATCTTGAGATTTGACTTTATTGTGTCATAATTCCATAGACGAGAACCATGAGATTAATCTTTTTTGTCCTTAATTTCTAATGAGGAATTAGCAGGTCCATTAATTACCCTTCCAGTATGACCAGAAAACCTTGAACCATGACAAGGACAATCAAATGATTTCTCCAAGTCATTCCAAATCACTGTACATCCTAAATGGGTACAGACCGCGGAATATCTACGCTCTTTTCCCGTTTCATCTCTGAAAATGGCTATTTTTTCTTTTTCTATAACTACACCACTGTCTTTTGAAAGTCTATTAAATTCCGATTCGACCTTATCCTTTTTCATTTTCATTCTCACTTTGTTGTTCTATTAGGACTGTATAATTCAGCCCAGTCGTTTTTCTTACCTAAGATGAGATCGTGTAGCAAAATACCTGCAATGGTTCCATGTGTCATGCCGTTTCCAGAATCGCCAGTTGCAATATAGATACTTTTATCATTACCTGGATTGGGACCTATAAAAGCTAGGCCATCAAGAGGTTCCAATACCTGTCCTGACCAAGAATAAACCACGCGGCCATCGACCGAAAAAATTTCTCTCATCCATTTTTCAAGTTTTTTAAATTTGCTCTCAAGGTCTTTCTTATCAATAATACTACCAGTTTTATGATCCTCTCCTCCAACTACTAACAAATCGTTTTTCGCATTTTTAGTTTGCTGGATACGTACATAATGGTATGGCTTGACATGATCTTTTGATTTTTGATTTCCTGTGTCCCAGTAAAGAGCCAATGGGATTGAATTTTTTTCTACTTCAGCTGCTATTACGTATGTTCTATAAGCAATTTGCTTATCATAAATCTTGCTCACCCTATCTATTATTGGCGCGTTTGTGGCGAGCACTATATTCTGTGCTGTAACATTGCAGCCATTATCGGTTTTAATGACATTCTCAGAATTTTTGTTACTTATACTCTGTGCATGGGTTTCTGTAAAGATTTTAGCTTCCTTATGAGTACTAAGGGTATTTGCGAGTCCCATGAGATATAACATTGGCTGAAACTGAGCCTGATTCTGAAAACATATACAAGGAGAAATGTCCGTTGATTTTAGTGGCGACTCGTATTGCATGTTTGCTGTAGATATACCGGCATTTTTGAGTGCATCAATTTCCTTATCTAGGGACAATTTATTATCTGTGGCATCTAGAAATAGGTAACCATTTAGCTTACTAAAGGAGCATTCTATTCCTTCCTTCATTAAGGTACTCTCAATAAAATCTATTGCAGCGGTGTGGCTCTCTGCGGCTATTCTTGCTGACTTTGGACCATGTTTCTTCTCTATATTGTAATACCTGTCATCAAGAGCATGGGTAATATGTGCAGTTGTCCGACCTGTTTCACCGCTACCAATGTAGCCATCCTCAATTAACGCAACGCTCTTTCCGGAGTTAGATAGCAGGTAGGCTGTTGTAATGCCTGCAATTCCTCCGCCTACAATTGCCACATCAACTGAAATGTTTTGGGATAATTTTTCAAATTTAAGTGGGTGTGTAACATCCAAGAACCATGATGATACAGTTTGTCCAGAAGTAGATAGTTCCCAATAATCAGATTTTATTTTAGAATTAGAATATGTTATTTGTTCAGGTATCATTTCTTTTTACCTTTATTATGAGTAAGACTCAAAACTTTATTATGATTGCATAATACCGCAAGAAAAGCTATTTAATGAAATAATGGGAATAAATTGTTTGATACAACAATCATCATGAACTAATTTATCGTAAATCCATAAATACTTTTGAGACCACAATAGGATAATGTCAAGTTCAATTGATATGTACACCCTACTAGGACAAGTGGAGCCCGAACCTGAGGAACCCGGTGATGTCGAACCAGAACCTACACCTGAACCAGAACAAGCTGAAGAAAAAAAACAGGAATAATCATATCGTTTTTTTTATTTTGACCGGGCTAATAATGCCTAATTTTCAAAATGAATATTTGTATTATGTATCTATGGCGCAAAAAGTTCTAATCTGTAAAATAACCCAATTTTATTTTTAATAGGCTTTCAGACGAAAAATGAAATTGCTGGATTCCTAAAGTTTAAGGAGTTGCCAGGCCGTATACAGGCGGTGAAATCTTGACTTCCATCCAGCTTAACATATTGTCAATGCCATCGCCTGTTATAAGCGAAGGTAATCTTATCCTAGATTCAGCTGGCAACAACTGATTGATATATTCTAAAAGTTTCGTTTTTTTCGGAATATCTCTGATATCTCTGCACTTACTTATGAGGTTCAGTATTTCTCGATTATCTGCATACATTCTACCTACATAATGAGCATTAAAGTTTAAGAGTCTTAACAGTTGTCAACCCATATAGTCGAAATAACTATACTCGTACAAAACCTCAACATCCAATTGAGAAAAAAATTAAGGAATCAGCCAGACATATTGGCCGTCTGGTTTGACGTCTGATTGCCTGTTTGATTTACTCCTGTATCGTTGAATGTAGTCATACTGCTCAGATTAGTGAGCGAGTTGTTGCTTGTCAGTTTGGCAAGTTCTTCTGCCGAACCTACATCTGTATTATTTCCTGTAGTATTGCTCTGGGCAAAAACAGCTGTTCCTCCTAAAAGAACAAGACTGAAAGCAATACCAATCAAAAGTATTCTTGCGTCCATACAGCTATCAATCCTACATAGTATTAAAGCCTTATAGCATATAGTCCCCAACGGAAAAATAGAATACAGAACTGATGTACAGAAAGTAGTTAAATAATTAGTAACAAGTCTATCAAATTACTATGATTGTGGTTTGAAATTTTACTGAATCAGTCGGAAGCTTAGATCCCGTTTGATTTAGAGCTGCGAACTGTTCAGAACTATTTGACTTTTGATTCAATGTATCCACAAGCGAGGGATCTGGCACAATATTGTTGATGCTTATAGTTATGTTACCGATATCATATTTATCCAAGACTATTGATTGCGGTCCACGTCCACCTTGAGGAATCTGATTTGTTTTTTTCCATATCTCCTGTCCATCCCCTGAATTTATTGCAATATCATAGCTTTTGACAGGCAAAGTTCTTTCAACGACAGACGGGATTACCATTCCACTACTCTTGTTATATTCGGTACTAGAAAGGTTTGATTCTGAATTTGCTGGTGGGGTACTCAGATATGGTGAAGTTTTATTTAAAAATACTATCTCAATATTTAGGCCTGATGAAATAGACGATTGTCCAGATTTTATAACCACCAAATATGTTCCTTTATCAGATAACCTCTGTAAAATAGGGGTAATCAACTTTACCTCTTGTTCACCCGTCGCTGCTGAATTATTTGTAACTTGAGAATAACCTATATTTGGTAACATAAGCATGATTAAGATTGTAATAACTACGAAGAAATATTTCATAATGTTTATTGAGCATAATGATTTATAACACTATCATGATCGATTCTAGAGATTTAGTTTTGATATGATAAAAATGGTTGGTATTTCCAGCATTAAAATCGCTACGATGAAGTTCTTACTTGCTGGTATATCCAATATGCTACACCTATGATAATGAGAACTATGATTATTCCAACTATAACGGGCGCAAGAACATTTACCAAAAAAACTAGTATTGCTATAATGACTATTGCCGCAATAATTGTAACTATAATTGAACCTGCTCTACTTGCCATAATAGTATGCATTCTGCAAAATATAAATAGAAGCTATATGAAAAACGCATTTGGAAATTACCTGGGGCCCAAACTAACTATGAACACAATTAATTAAGATTTGAAACGTGCCGGTATTGCAGAATTGCCAAATTCGTTACCAGCGTATGCGGAATATATCTTTATTATTTGACCGTGTTTTACCTGATAATCTCCCAACAAATTAATCATGCCTTTGTACTTGTCATCTAAAGTCAAAAGGGATTCAGCCAGTGGTCCTGCTAGTAAAATATGTCCTCCATCCCCAACATCCATAACACGTCTGGCAAAAATAATCCCTGGGCCCCAAATATTCTGATTAGAATTTACGTCATTTACAATAAAGACAGACCCAGATGCAAGGCCAATCCGAACATCTAGAAATGATCCATCTTCTTTGTTAGTATGCGTATTGTATTTCTTTAACGCTTGATGCAATTCGATTCCAAGTTGAAGTGGCGATTCAGGACTTAACATAAATCCTATTGCCATACCGTCACCAGTGGGAAGAACTCTCTTATCCGATGTCTTTTTAAAAGTTTCACAATGACCTATCATGTCATTTAACGCCTCAATTTTTTCTATCTGTCTTCTTACAGAGAGAGATGGATCAGACAATCCAACTACATCCACAAAGAAAAATGATGCATCAATTACTCCCGAAGGACCAACATCAGATACACGAGCTTGACCAAAGGCGCCAGCGAGCTTCATATAGATTTTTACATGATTGCTATGAAAAGGCATATCCAGATAATATTCGGGCTCTTCTAAAATCGGTGCCTTACAAAGACCACATATGGATAATTTTGACTTTGACTTTGATTCGGATTCAAATCTTAAATTTCCATCGTCTTCAATATCAAACACGGTTGATGCTGCTTTACTACCAGCTCCTTTCATTGATACTAGTTTTAATTTTCGTATTATCTTATCAGATTCTTCTTGAACTTCGATCTCTAAAACAATATCAAAAATAGAACTTAACTTGTTTAGTATTGTTCCATTGCCTGCTTGGTTACCAGACATAGTAATTAGAGCAGTAGCTTCTGACTCCTTAATGAGAAATGACAATGCATTTATGAACTTTAACACTTTGTCTTCCTCAAAAACAGTAAACAAATGTGTCACAGAATCTATGAAAATCGAGATCTTTGCATTGTCACTGAGAGCAGAAGTGGATTCCTGGCTGGATCCTATATTGGTATTAGTAACAGATGATGTCCACTCATTTATCGTGTTTTGAATGTCTTGTAAGGTGGCCGATAGCTTTGGGTCACCAATACTAGTTGAGATATCGGATTCTTTGGAGCCTGTTGCTACCAAATAAGGATTAAGAAATTTTAAATTCTTTATTTTATCGTCAGTTATGTTCTTGAACAGATTTTGATACTCTTTGCGAGTCATACTTGAATTTATATAAATAGAAAATCCTCCATTTTGGAGATTTTCTGTTATCATTTGCCTGCAGTAGAGAGTCTTTCCTCCTCCAGGAGGACTCATGAGGAGTATTATTGCAGAATCTGTCTTTTCAGCACCAGCTTTTCCTACCAAGCTTGAAAATCCTGGAATCATTACATCAGGCATTATGCTAATTTGAGTTGAAGTAATCGATTTTTTAAATATTCCTCTAAATTTCCTTAAGTTTGTCAATAAGTAATGCAATCTTGGCTGCAAACGGATGGTCTGGATATTTTAAAGCTGTCAAAAATTCATTACTATCAAACTGGATGTCGCAATAACAGGGAATGGACAGTATTGTATCCATACCAATATCTTCGTTAAGTTTAGAAATTACCGTGCTTTGGTTACCTATAGTCGTATTGTATAATTCTTGAGTGGAGGCCGTGTTCTCGCCTGCCATACTGGGGGGCAAACAGTATCCAGCCGCCCTATTTAATAACAAGTACGATTTAGTCCCAAGCTTTGTTAGACTTTCGTAAATCTCCTTTGCCAGAAGACGAGTTCCTTTTAAATCGATCCCATCCAACTTTAGTGAAAGAAGAATCGTATCTGCAATTGCAAGTGAGTTGATTGACCAATACCTAATACCCGGACTTGTGTCAATGATAATAAAGTCCGCGTTGTACCTTGAAACAATCTCTTCTCTTAACATGAGAAATTTTCTTAGCAATTGAATCTTGGAGCCTTCTTGGCGCACAGCTCCATCTAGCTTGTAGATTTCATCTTTTGAAGTACTGGAAAACCCAACCAACAGCTTACCCTTGGAGTCAGCTGGCTGGCCATCATTAGGCGGAAATTTATTTAATACTCCAGTTAAGTCTTGAATGACCTCATCAACATTGGCGTTTTCAAATAGATAATCATTTATTGATTTTTTGGGTTGCCATTGAAAGTAATCTTGAAGACTTGGAGCGTAGACATCAAGATCAAGTAAGACGGCAGTAAATCCCCTTCTTGCTAATGTAGCTGACAGATTTGAGCTAATAGTTGACTTACCCGTACCTCCCTTGTAAGAGTGGAATGCAACACATTTCGTCATTGTCTCAATAAATTCAGTGTCATAGGTATAAAGGTGTCTAATTCGGGGGGTAATGATCTGGAGTATAGTATTTTAGATAGTCACGATATTGAATTGAACATGGATTATGGAAAGCTCTGCCATGATGTTCTTGATCTGGATAATAAGGTTCGTTTTGTTGGAGTTTGTGATAATACAGGTATAATAAAAAATGGGGGACTTAGGGAAGGTATCAAAAGCTTTCTTACTGATGATGAAATTAAAAATGCTAACCTCATTACCCTCGAAAGATGGAGACTTCATAATAAATTAGCAGATAGAATTGGTAAAGCAAGATATGCCATGGAAGAGTACGAGAAGGTTAAGCAAATCACATTGCCATTGGAAGATGAACATTTGTTGCTAATAAGTACCGAAGTGGACGCCGATCACGGAAGAATAATAGAGTCCGCAATTCAACTAATCATATCAAGCCTTGTAAAGGATTACTTGTAATTACTACTACGTAGGGACAATAGCCGTCAACGTATATTACAAATATGTCTTGTACTCCAATCAGTGCCTCTCAGACAATCAATCAGAACTACGCTAATAGGGCTTGATTTTGATTGCGATCATTACTGGGATTAGAATCAATCATGAGAAAAAATTATTCGATTCGTGATTCGTCTGTATAACAGCAAATTTTCCTTCTAGGCGGTCAATTGTATCATTACTTCTTTCTGGTCCTGGCGACCTCTTCAATTACTTGTTTCAGATAGTCTTCTATCTCAGATTCAGGTACGGGCGTTTCAATGCCCGTCTTTTCAGCGAGTTCTTTTTCTTGTTCGTCGGCAACCTCTTTAAGTTCTCCTACCGCCCTGTTAACTTCCCTTTCCATCTGTGCTGTTCCGATACTTGAAAGCAGATTGTTATCATTCTTTGCAATTGATCTGAGGTGTTGCCTTAAGGTTATATCCTGGGAAAGTGACATTGCAGATGAATAGAGACCAAATAACACAAAGTAAGATGCAAGAGGCAATAATGAAAGAGAGTTAATTCCATATTGAGGGTAAGTCGCTGAATTCACATCGGTATGATTTGAGAGATACAACAGAATAAAACCTAATGCTGCTATTCTTAGAAATGTCTTGACAGGACTTTCAGGTAACCTCTTTGAAATAAACCAGAAAGAGAAGGCAAAGAGAATACCTCCTGATATTGAAGCTAGTGATTGAAAGATGTAATAGTAGAAGAGATTTACGTTCGTATCCGTATCATAAATATTAAGTGCATCCAATATCGTGGCAGTGTAACCCAGAATAGGTAGCGCAATAATTATAATCATTTTTGGTGTTCTTGTTTTCTTACTGTAGTGGTAAAGCAGTAACGCGCTGGCTATTAAGGTAAGCAAAAATGAAGAATAATCGACGTAAGAATAGGAGGAGAAAAAAACATCAAGCAGACTTCCTTCAGGAAAACTACGGAAATGAACTTCTGATGCAGGAGTAATGACATAGTCTTTTTGCCAGAGTAAATATCCTGATCCAATTCCAGCAAACACCTCTGATACGGCCAAAATAATAAATGCCAATGCGTATAATAGTATTCCCAAACTGTGATTTCCACTTTTATACCACGAAAAGAATCTTAATGCAAATACAAAAAGTAGGCCTGCAGTCATAAAGTTACTCACATAGGCAACAAATACTAAAGATAGGATAGTATAACTGGAAAAGAGAACCATTTGAATAATTAATAAAATTATATTGCCAACAAGAACCCACTGCACTATGGAAACAGCCTTATGTAAGTTCAATATTAATTTAGATCTAGCCTTTATTGCGTTACTACTAGAATTCATAAATCTAAGTAAAAAAAACTGACCGAATATGTAACCGATAGAAATAACTATGAACAAAGTCATCCCTGCAGGGGAGGTATTAAATTGCATAAGAAAGCGTGCAACTATTGCATCTACATTTTCAATACCAAGCAGTACTAGAAAGAAGGAAATTATTAATATCGAATACTTTGAATTAAAAGAAAAAAATAATTGATCAGAAGCCATCCTCCGATCATTTTGTGCCCCGTTTATGGCATTAGACCAGAGATATTGCCAGTTCCATTATCCATGCTGGTTGCATTTGTTGCATTTGCAGACCAACCGGTTGCATTTGTTGCATTTCCCATCATCATTGATGTATCATTTCCCATCTGAGCGTAGGCAGAAATTTGTGCACCAATCACAAGGAATAAACCTCCGATTAAGGCTAATGCCATCCAAATTTTAGTTTGTGACATAGATACAGAGATAATTTTTACAGTATATAAACATAGTATATTCAGACTATATTTTTATAGTAATTCTCGTTCAATCTATTCAATCTATCCACATCTCTCTGTGAATGAAATTGTTCGTCTTGCTATCAAACTGACTTATCATTCCATAGCCACTTTTTCCACCTGAATAGAAATAGGAAAAGTAGACAAAGACGAACAAGTTTGAGGCCCCTTCAACTGCTTTCTTGTACCGCTCATTCTCAATAAAGACCCAGTATCTCTTTTCCATTCCAGGCAATAACGGACCTATGTGAAATTCGCTCACAGTATCTTGTTTTGAGCCATCAGATGCTGATTTTTTATCTGGTTTTATTTCTGATATGGTACTGGTTACAATTACGTTAGTTGCTGGAACTTCACCAAAGTTCTTCATTGCTATAGAGTACTGTTTTTTATCGTTATCATCCCTCAGATATTCAAAACCACCGCTAGGTCCTACCCACGGCCTAAACCTTACCTCAGTTTGTAGTTTGCTTACTTTTGCTAGTTCGGCAAAGTCCTTTACAGTTTTCCACAAAAGCACAACAACTGCCATTTCCAGGAAAACGGCTATTATTTCAAAGTATTCATTGATGACTGTCAATAAACTGGGATTCTCAGCATGGGTATCTCCAGCTTGATTTTCATTGCTTACTTCCTGAGATTTTATGGCGACCAACATGGAAGATAAAAAAAATAACAAAAATAGCGACACAAGAATATACCGGTATTCTTTTTTTCCAAATATGGTACCCAATTTTTCCAATATTATCGCTTACTGCTTCTCTTTAAAACTCTTTTGTCCGTATCAAATTTGCCGACTTATTGATATGTAGTAGACTTTATCGGCATTTTTGGCCAAAGGTACCCGTAACCACAAGAATTTAGTCAAACTCATTCATCAGCGCTAATCATAAGGTTTAAAATATTGACTTTTTCTGTGTAAGGTATTGATCAGGCTTTATCCGTTCTTGTTTTTATTTTTGGTATTTGGCTCTTTGATCTCGGGGCCTTTGTTTATTATTAATATTCCACAATCAAGTTTTCAAATTATTTCACAAGCATTAGCCGAAGAATCATCAGATGAGGAGAGCTCTGATTCTGGAGATGATGACGATAAGGAATCCGACGAACAGTCAGATGAACAATCCGACGAACAGTCAGATGAACAATCCGACGAACAGTCAGATGAACAATCCGACGAACAGTCAGATGAACAATCCGACGAACAGTCAGATGAACAATCCGAC
>JARBAW010000082.1 GCA_029237505.1 Nitrososphaerales archaeon | reverse complement strand
TTTTTACTTGCTACCATTTACTCCTTCTTTTATCTCTTGCGATATGTTTCCAAGAACATTTGCGGCACCTTCGCCAATTTTCTGAGCAGCCTCTCCTGTCTTATTGAGTATCTCTCCACCTACTTGGCTAGCATTTTGTCCTAGTTCTTCGAGAGAGGAACCAGTCCTATTAATTGCTGTCGAAGCATTTTGTCCTAATTCAGAAGCAGTCTGATTTGCAGATGATGTCATATTTCCTACTGCATTTGAGGCGTTTGTTGTTGCATTTTGAGCACTCAAGTTGCTTGTCGTAGCAGTCAAAGTCGACATCAATATCATAGCTCCTATAATGATTAATTCTCTATTCATCAAGCTTCAAATGCTCCATTTTTTATTTAAGGATTATAGTTTCACGCTTCAGAATTTTTACAGGATTAATTATGTAACTACAAACAATAAAACTGTTGCAACTGTTAGATCAAAATTTTCTTACTTATCTGAAATTCCTTCTTTTATTTCACCGCTTATGTTGCTTAAGACGTCTGCTGTTCCCATTCCAACTTTTTGGGCTGTCTGCTCTGTTTCATTTAATATTTCTGAGCCCAGTTCCGATCCGACACCGCTCATATTTTGTCCAATTTCTTTTAGTGTAGAGCCCACGTTCTCGCCTGCTTTATTCAGTAATGCAGAAACATTCTTTCCTAATTCAGAAGAAGTCTGATTTGCAGATGCTGTCATATTTCCTACTGCATTTGAGGCGTTTATTGTTGCATTTTCAGCACTCAAGTTGCTTGTCGTAGCAGTCAAAGTCAACATCAATATTGTGGCAGTAAACATGAAAATCTTTACATTCATAATATTCAAATATGAAAATTTTATTTAAGGATTACACACGGTATTTCAAGGATGATAGTTTTTGGTAGTGCTTTTAGATATATAGTGATGTTGATTCCTACCAATAGAAAAGTACTAAAGCAAAGGGAACAAGTTTCTACCAGTTAATTCATTGTATTCTGTAGTTACAGTTATTCCGGATCCACATTACTTTATCAAGAATCGCCCTTGGAACATTATGACAATATTATGGTTGTTGACGAATGAGCGCCGGGAGTGGGACTCGAACCCACGAGTTCTTGCGAACATCAGCTCACCCATCGGTAATGATTATTTGATCTCGAGGCTGACCCCTTTTAGGGAATCTTTGCGTATCTTACCTAGCTTGGGTACCCCGGCATTGGATTTATTATTGATAATCTTTATAATTCTATAAGTGTTGGGCACCTAACCGGTCCTGAACATCAAAAATTATATAATGATCGACGTATCAGTACATCAATCTATGTTATCAACAACTGAAATTCAATCACCAACCCCAAATCAATTAAAAACACTGACTTTAACGGATTTAGCAATAATGACCAAGTTATCAGTCTCTTTGAGAGAACAAATCAAGAAACATATTGATATTGATCCATTTACTACTGAGGATCCATTTAAGGAAAACGATGACTATGAATATTCAATTATTTTGGACAAAACCGATACAAAAAGAGTAATCTGCATAGTCGCTTCAAAAAAAGAAGGTAAAATTCAGTTGCCTTGGGAAACTTTACTTGGAAATAGACTAGTTCAGCAAAAGATATCAAAAAATGAAGCAGCATCAATAAAATATGAATTAATGCCAAAGGATACGAATAATTTTTACCCATTCAGAGAGTCTACAAATATTGCTGGATATATTATGTTTGCATTTCAAATATGCGGCTTGTCACAATAGTATTCTATCTCAAGATACAAAGCTTTTCCTACCAGAAAAGATTGTCTAATGTATATTGTTGAAATCTTATGCATTGGTAATGAGTTACTATCTGGTATTACATTAAATACGAACGCTCATTGGTTATCAAGCAAAATCACTAAAATTGGCGGACATGTTAAAAGAGTGGTTGTTCTAAGAGATGATTTGAATGAGATTAAGCTTGCATTATTAGATTCTCTTAACAGGAACCCTAATTGGATAATTATGTGTGGCGGATTAGGTCCAACTTACGATGATATGACTCTACTAGGAATTGGTAAAGCATTGAAAAAAAGATTGATATTGAACAGTACTGCATTGGACATGGTAAAAAAAAGCTACAGATACAGGAATCAAAGAGTGAAGATAAATAAGGCAAGATTGAAAATGGCAATAATTCCAAGTGGCTCTATCCCAGTAAAAAATCCTGTAGGTAATGCGCCGGGGATACTACTTTGTGTTCACAAAACTCAAATTATATGCTTGCCAGGCGTCCCAAGCGAAATGAAAGCAATAACCGCAAAATGCGTCTTACCTCGCATGAAGCAAGAAATAGGTGACTTTACAATCAAGGAGACTAACTATAATGTACAGGGAATTAGCGAAGCTATGATTTCATCCCAATTAACAAAAATAGTTGACTCAGCACCAAGTGACAGATTATATCTGAAAACTCATCCGCGTGGATATGCCGATAATATTCCCACCATTAGAATTCAACTAGTTTCAAAAGGAAATAGTCTGGAGCAAGTTGAACAATTACACAATAAAATTTCAAAACAGATCACGGCATTAATCCGAAAAAGTAAGGGAAAAATATTAAGAGTATCCTAACTTTGAAAATGTATTCATTGAGAAATAGCGAATTAGTAGAATTAACAAGAAATCCAACTCATAAACATCTTAACGAATAATTCGGAATTTACTTTAAATAGAAATACTATAATTAGTATTATAGCATAATAACAAGTGAGCGACTATTGACAAATAGAAATATTAGCACTAATCCCGAAAGAATACTTTCTCAAACATTAGATGAATTACGAATAACCGACAGTAAGATAAAACAGAACACAGCGTCCTTAGTTAAAAATCTGGAAATGTCTAACAACGATGAATTTTGGATAAACATCATGAAAGCAGTAGTTGTTTCATGTGATGAAAATAAGTATGTATTTTCAAATGCTGAACTCTGCGATTTCCTGACAATCGGAGCAAGGGGTCTGGATAACAAACAATATGATTCAAACGTAAGGTCAGAAAACCGGATAACGAATAAGGTGGTAAGTGATGCAATATTTAGTATATACAAAGACATAATGGAAAATTATGATAATGTCGATGATGAATTAAAAAATTATTATCCCAAAATAATACTGAATATCATTTCAATTATTAGAAGAGGATCTGACATCAGTGGCGAAAAGGTAAATCTTTATGGATTGGAAAGGTATTATCTGAAAAATAAAACTGATTCTGTTAATAGAAAATTAGATTTCTCTGAACCAATCGTCACAGACGTGCAGAAAACCGTTAATATTGAAACTAAAAAATCAATTGATATTCCAACTTCTCAACCTTCGATGCAACCTCCTATGAAGGAAAATGTTTTGAGCAAGAAAGATCTTGTTAATAGTCTTAGTGTTATTACTGGAAGAAAGAAGAATGAATTAAATGAGCTGTTAACAAAAATCCCAGAACAAGATTACAAGAAAATAACTGACTTGTGTGTAAATTACAACAAATTACAAAAATATTCAAAATTAATCGGAACAGAGGAGTTTAGTCGTCAAATCGAAAAAGAATTGGGAAGAAAACTTAATGACAGACAGCTTCAACATGCTACAATTTCGATAAGAAAAGTGAAGACATATGTGGAGAACGTTCTTGATGGAAAATTTGTCCCCCACGGGTCGCATGGAATCAATCATGTCAAACATAATTTGGAGTATGGATATCAGTTAATGGGATTAATTGAGTATAGAAGAAGAAGATATTCTCAATCCCAATCATACAACAAAAGTTCTAAAGTTTAGAAAGTATCATGAAGGGCCATCATGACATGAATGTCAATATTATTGAGCATTGTCATTTGGAGATATCTTCTGCTTTCTAGCTACAAAGAAAAGCAAAATTCCAAACAAAATCAAAATTATGACGAGACCCTGAGCACCTCCTCTTGGAATCAGGATCATATAAAAGACTGCAAACAAGATGCAACTTATTGCTTGAAACAAATATCTAAAAGCATCATCAAGCCTTAATTTCTTACTAAGAATAGCTATTGCAAAAAATGCCACTATGGGGTAAATAGTTAATAGAATATACTGATCAATATCGACTCCATTATGAGGCAAGAAGACTAACTTCATCTAATATGATTTAAGCAAAATATCTATGTTTCCTTAATATGAAATCGCAGATCCTTTATTTCAATTGCTGCTTTTCTTTCGATCAAGGATCGTGCATTCTCAAAAGGTAAGATCGCAACATCCTCTTTTAAGAAAGGACCATATTTTGCCATATCAACTCCCATAAATTGATCAGTAGCTTCCAAGAATCTTATTATGATCATTTTTGACCTTATGATCATGGAAATAGAATCTAGATTATTCACATTACCATCGGTTAAAGATTGTATTATCAGATCTTTTCTTTGCGATACTTTTCTTTCCTCTTCAAAAATATATTTTTCTTCATCAGTTAATTTTGAGTAATCGTCAGTAGATAAAGTAGGATAAGTCAAATTTGCGTTAGAATTTTCTAAAAGCTTTCTAGTTCTTAATTCGATCAATGATTTTGTGGACAATACTATCAGTTTTGTCAGTTCGTGGTGTACATCTGATTCTAGATCTTCAAATTTTTGGGTAGAAAGTTCCTTAATCAGCTGTGCAATTTTCTTGTAAATATCAGGTGATATGGCTTGGATCTTTGGAATTTGCGTTTCTTTTTTCAATAGTTCCATAATATAGTCCAAACCTATCGTTTTTTCAGAATATCGACTGTTATTATTATCGTCTATTTCCGCCAATAATTTCTACCCTTTAATAATTTCTATTTAAATACCAGTTTATTAAAATTTTAATCGAGCAGATTCTCCGACAGTGTGGAAAATTTTCAAACCCTAAACTCAATTCTTTCAAGTCCTATTTCCAGTTTAAAACTTAATTATGAGAAAAATATAATCGGTTCTGATTGCCTTATAGAATTGTAAACGGAGAATTCGAACCACTAACATATACCAGCGATGATGTTTTGCTTAAAATTAAAGAAGATGGAATAAAATTTGTTGATTTACAATTTACAGGATTATTCGGAAGGTTTCACCATACTACCATGGCAGCTAATATGTTACGGAAGGAGGACTTTAAGAATGGTCTGCCGAAACTTGACGGTTCCTCAATAAAGGGATTTACAGAGATTCATGAATCCGATTTAATCATTAAACCTGATCCCTCCACATACGCCTTTATTCCATGGATAGAAAAGTATCCGACAGCTAGGCTGATATGCGACATTCAATCCGGCGGTGAAAAAAGAGCTCCCTACTTGGCCGATCCACGCGGTATAGCCAAAAATGCAGAAAAGTACGTCAAAGAAAATGGGTATGATATCTCATATTGGGGACCGGAAGTCGAATTCTTTGTCTTTGACAAATTACAGGTAAATACTTTGACCTCATTTCATAGTCAAAGCTATGAAATAACTTCACGTGAAGCACCTTGGTCAACAGAAAATGTTGGTTATACCCTTAGACTCAGGGAGGGATATCTTCCAAGTCCGCCAGGAGACACTCTTATGGATTACCGTCATGAATGTGTCGATGTCCTTAGTTCAAATTTCGGAATAATTTGCGATGCCCATCATCATGAGGTTGCGACTGCTGGGCAATGTGAAATAGACATCCGTTACGACAGTCTTGTTAACACTGCTGATTCTGTCCAAAGTTACAAGTACATCGTCAAGAATATTGCAAAAAAGCATAACATGATTGCAACAATGATGCCCAAACCAATTGCGTTGGACAACGGCTCAGGAATGCATGTTAACGTCAGTCTCTGGAATAAGGGCAAAAATCTATTCTATGATCCAAATGACAAATATGCAGAACTATCTCAGACTGCAAGGTATTTCATTGGTGGAATACTTGATCACGCAAAGGCACTCGCAGCGATTGTAGCACCAACTACAAATTCTTATCGAAGGTTGATACCAGGCTACGAAGCACCAGTTTACATTGCTTGGAGTACGGGTAACAGGTCGGCAATAATAAGGATCCCCGCGCATTATAAGGGTGAAAAATTTGCATACCTCAAAAGAATAGAATTTAGGGCACCGGATCCTTCGTGTAATCCGTATCTAGCTTTTTCCGCGATTGTTGCCGCTGGCCTTAGCGGAATTAAAAAGAGGATTGAAGCAAATGATCCCAAGATAGAAGATCACGTTGATGCAGATATATTCAAGATGACGGATGCTGATAGAGAAAAACATAAAATCAAACAGTTGCCGGCTAGTTTGAGAGAATCAATTGAGGAGTTAAAATCTGACTCTGAGTTCTTGAAACCAATATTTGGTAAACATGTTATCGAACGAATAATTGATGATGCGGCAAAACAACATATGGAATTGGCTGTACGTCCTCATCCACATGAATTTACGATGTATGCTGACGTATGATGTGGCATATATTGACTTTGCAATGCTGATTTGTATTATCCATACAAAATGTTATTCTGAAACAATAATTTTTTTGTTCCTGATTTCTTGACTTAGATGAAGGAATTTATCTTGAATGTCTTTAGGTATCTTGTTTTGAAAACCGTGAAATGGAGCTATGTATAGTATTCCATCTTCACTTGTTGAATTTTTTGCTGATTCTATTCCAGGAGTATAAATCATTCCTGTAAAGTTGTTCATACGTATCATGTTAATCACATAGTCATAGGCCTTTACAGGATCTAGAACAAAAGATGTCACGACAGTTTCTGGTGCCAATTTATTTTGATCTGACACAGCACCAAATGCATAGATTCCTTTCTCTTTAGCTGCTTGGATAACACCTTGGCCGGCTGTATCAGCCACATGTAAAATAAAATCCGCACCTTGTTCAATCTGGGATTGTGCGGCCGACTTTCCCTTTGTTTCATTGTCCCAATCACCGAGGTAAGTCTCAAGTATCTTAGTCGAAGAATTCACATCCAATGCTCCCTGTTTGTAACCTTCGTATATCTTTTTCAGATTGGGATATTTTTCATCGCCTCCAATAAATCCGATAGTATGATTTTTTGAAAGCATTCCTGCTAGCGCTCCCAGAAGATATGTAGCTTCCTGTTGTCTTGGGAAAATTGAAACCACATTTTCAGATTTTACTAATCCAGTAAAAACGATAAATTTTATTTCAGGATATTCCTTTGCGACCTGAATAACGGGATCCCCCCATTCATATCCCTGCGCTATGATAATATCGTATTCTTTGTCTGCGTACTCCTTTAGAGTAGTTTCTATATTTGGTATTGATACGTTATCTAAGAAAGTAACTTCATAGCCATATTTGGAAATTATTTCTTGTCCGGCATTGTACGCAAATGCTCCCCAACCTGCATCACTAAAAAGACCATCAGTCAGATACGCAACTCTTAGAGATTTCACATCCAAAGTTTGGCTCGATTGATTGAGGTTCTGCGCATATCCCTCTTGATGAAAATTACACGTTACTATTAGTATCAAACTAAAGAAAACAATTACAGAAATGCAAAATAATCTTCTTTGAATCAACAAATGTATTATTTTAATCATCTCATTCTTCATGTTCCTCTTGATGCTCTATATTATCATTGTCTAAGAGCGGGAGTGTAAAGTTAAACGTAGCTCCTCCTCCCTTCTGAGACTCATTTTCTGCCCATATTTTTCCACCATGTGCTTCAATAATGCTTTTTGAAATAAACAAGCCCAAACCAGTACCCCTGTCAGATTTTGTCACAAACTTGGAAAATAACTTTGGGAATATCTCAGGATGTATTCCAACCCCAGTATCTTTTACAGTAACTTGAACTTTGTTTGACATGACTGTAGTTGTGACAGTAATTGATCCTGTTTTGGTAAATTTCCCCGCATTGTCAAGAAGGTTGAGCAGTACTTGATTTAGTCTCGACCTGTCTCCATTCACAAAAATTGTTTTACTCGGGCTCTCATAATTCACTGCAAGTTCCTTATAAACAAAGTTAATATCTCTTTTATATTCTTCAACAATATTTGATACTAGATCATATAAGTTCAGTCGTTCCATTGTCAACCTCAAAGTATCACTCTCTATTCTGGTAACGTCAAGTATATCCTCTGCAAGCCTTCCTAATTTTTCTGTGTTCCTCTTTATAATATCAATATATTGATTTTTCTTGGAGGCGCTCAAATCTGAAGATTGCATAAGGTAGATTGCGTTGAGTATGGGCTGAATGGGGGTTCTAAGCTCGTGAGCTGCAACGTTAATGAATTGATTTTGAGCTTCGTCTTTAATCTTGAGTGATTCGTTAGCTTTCATCAATTTGTAATTGGACTCATTCAGGTCACTAGTTCGTTTTGTGACTTCATGTTGCAAAATGCTATACCATTTTCTTAAAAGGAAGACAAGAACTATAATTGCAGCAGTAGTTCCGGTAAGCAAAGAGAACATCTTTATACCTTCTGTAAAGAGTACCGAATTTATTTTCAGGTATATACGATCAGTGGGTGTTACCACTTGAACGAAATATACAGGTTGTGTCCCAACTAATATTGGCGATTGTGTATTCAATCTCTCACCTCTTCCATAGTCATATATTGCGTGACCTGCATTCCCGGCTAGCAAATAATGAGTCAAATTATTGAGCACTTTGTTGTAATTGATAAAGCGTTGTGTCTCGTTACCAAAGAAATTCTTCCCTACTAGATCACCGCTAGCTCCTACAGCCAAAAGACTTGCATTTCTATCAAACGCTACTAAAAACTGTGAACTTATGTCATTGACGTTTCCGTAATTTTTGAAAAATTCAACAGTAGGTAAATTAGCCACAACTGTTCCAATATAATGTCCATCCTCCATACTTGTTATAGGATATGTTATCACTATTCTATACTTACCATCTATTCCTGTAAATCCATTTGAGTATACTGGACGAAGATTGTCCTTTGTTTGTTTCATATAATCATTAGATGAAATATCTATGTTTACAAAAGTCTTCATTCCAGGTGAAGCCTTGTGAGTAGTTATGACTCCCTCATTATCTGCAATTAAAAGACTATCAACTTCTGTGACGGAATTAAGCTGTCTAAATTTTTGTTCAACCAAGTTGCTAACTTTATCTCCTGATAACATTTCATTCTGTATGTATAGTGAATCAGCCAAATCCTGAAGCATGGATGTAACCAATCGAAGATCAGAGCCAACGTGTTGTGAAACTGATTTGGTAGAATTTATCTGCCTCTCAAGTTCCTGTTCGAATATGCTTTCTCTGATACTTTTTTCATTCACTCTCTGAAAGTAATAAAATAATCCATACGAAACGACTGCTATTATAATAACAGATATGACACCAATGTACATCAGTTTACTAGAAATTAGTGCCATTTGGTATCTAGTGATAATTTACTGTATTTCCGTAATTTATCATTATCAGTATGGAGGGGATGGGATTTGAACCCATGACCACCTGCGTGTAAGGCAGGTATCATAACCAGTCTAGACCACCCCTCCATAGATTTTCATACTTGTCAAAAGGTATAATATTTAGGGGTTATTTGAATTAATCAAACTCAATTACACGTTTCCAATTTGAGTATTTTTAATTTTTTTGTTGGATTCAAACTTTTATTAAACTGCATAGCTAAATGACTAAACATGTCATTTGGCGTTGACACGCTCGGAGGTTTAAGTGAGAAATTAAAACAATTAGTAAACGAGACGCAAGAACATTATGAATCTTTTATCGATGATGCTCAACTTTACAAAAAAGGAAAAATAGGAGATAAAGAATTTTTTGGAAAAATCGCAAAATTTATGATATCTCTTTCTGCACTAAATTTTCTCTCTATTAGAGTAGTACTTGAAATGAAGTCCGCTGTGGACAAAGGCTCATCATTAAAAAATCCAACTGGAGGAATGGCACAACCTTCATCTGGGTCCGGATTTGGAGTCAATTCGTTTGTAGACAGTGGTGGAAGTATTGGTGGAGACCAACGATCAGACAATGATCAATATCTATTGCCCGAACCTGAACAACTCAATGAACCAAAATTCCGGCCAGTCGACATTACAATTAAACGAGATGCTAACCAAGAATCAAAAAAGAATTGTATCAACTGTAAATCATCAATTCCTGTTACAGCCAAATTCTGTCCCAAGTGTGGCAATTCGCAATAATTAAAAACTCGATTTTGTTTTAATTTGTCATGGAGATCTTTAATGGGAGAGCCGCTACTGAAGAATACATGTCAACGCATTCCTTGACTTTTTCGACTCCTGAGATGACATTAAAAAAATTTGCATTGTGGTTAGGCGATCAAGTGAATATTCCTGGAAAAAACAAGACCGTACCTCGCTTACTCACGTATATCAATGATGTCAACAAGCCTGGCAGTGCTGATTTTCTTCCAGATACTGATGAATCATTCAAGCCAAGTGGAGCAGTCACTGATATGTTCAAGGACATGACACAAATCAAATCTTCGCCCCATTGTAATAATTGCAATTATCCTCTTAAAACAGCATCAAAATTCTGTCCGAAATGTGGTTCAAGACAACATTGATTATAAATAGGATTTGAGCAAAAAATTCAGATTTAACTAGCAAAGTATTTGCTTTTTTGATTTGATGTTTTGTAGATGCTTTAAATTAAAGAAAAACTAAAGTTCACAGACCATTGCCTGGAAATGTGGGAATCGAATCTAGAGCTTTTGGCTTTCTTTTCATAAGTATCGCAATAGCGGTTCTATCTGGCACTATAATTAACGAATTCTTAGCAGCCCATCATATTCCAATTTATTACCAACTACTTTCATGGATATTGATATTCGTTTTTGTTTTGGGAATAGCATTTACAAAAATGAAGAATCTGTTTCGATCGATAAGAAACAGAATGAAAAATAGTATAAGGTGGCCATTACATGCAAAGATAATTAACGGTCTCAGCTGGGCAGCACCATTTTTGGTCATTCCCATATTTCATCCTATTGCACATTACTTGATACTTTTAGGAATAGGAGCTGGTAACATCTCGACTTATTTTTTGATTAAACACTACAGTAATTACAATAATAAGGAACAATTTATCGTTGGAATACTTGCAATAATTATGATCCCAGTTTTGTTTCTAGTTAATGTATTACTTGCGCCTGTTATCGTTCATCAGCATGTGCTAACACTTTCCAGAATATTTGTCGCCATTTCGTATGGTATAGGAGGTATATACGCATCAAATGAAAAATGAAAAGATTGCAATATGCATAATGAGCGGCGGATTAGATTCTCTTTGTGCAGCAGCATATGTAAAGAATTACAAAAAATATACCCTAAAGATAATTTCATTTTCTTATGGTCAAAGGGCTAAGCGCGAAATAATTCAATCAAAAAAGCTTGCCAAGGTTTTGAATTCAGATGAACACCGTACGATAGATATTAGTTTTATGAAGGAATTGTATGGCAATTCCAATGTACTAACTAACAGCAAATTTTCAATTCCATCCAAATTCGACAACAGTATTGTAGTACCCATTAGAAATGCTATTTTCATATCAATTGCCACCGCCTGGGCATTTAGCGTCGATGCAGATTTGATTGTATTTGGTGCTCACGCCGATGATTTTCATTACCCCGATTGCAGACCAAAATTTATTCGCTCTATAACAAATGCATTGAACGCAGGGGAGGAGGACAAGATCAAAAATGGAATCAGACGAAAAATTTCCATTTGGTCACCATCTCTAGAAGGTATAACAAAGCAAAAGCTGTTAAAATTAGGTCACAAAATGCTTGGAGATATAATATTTGAGTCATGGAGTTGCTATTCGAATGGTAAAAGAATTCATAATGCCCTTGTTCAATGCGGAGAATGCGAATCGTGTATAAATAGGAAGATGGCATTTAGTAGGGCAGGTATAGAGGATAAAACAATTTATGCAAAGAACTGAAAATAAGGCAACAGTAAGAGTTAGTGAGATATTCACTAGCATCGAAGGAGAAGGGATATTCGTTGGAAAGAAAACTCTGTTTGTCCGATTCTCAGGTTGTCATCTAAAATGCAAATGGTGTGACACAAAGTATGCGCTACCTCTGGATAGTGGTACCGAATACCAAATCGATGAAATTAAGGATCTGATTGTTAGAGAACTTCAACCATTCACATACAAAGTGAATTTTACCGGAGGAGAACCGCTGTTGCAATCCGATGCCTTAATCGAATTAGCTGATTTCATAAAAAAACAGACAAACCTCAAAACTTACATCGAATCATCTTGCTTTGATTCTGAACTTTTCAGTAAAGTATTACCATATATTGACATTTGCAAAATTGAATTCAAAACGGCCGATTCTGAAATTGTTGAAAATGAAGAGTATGATAATTTGCTTCTAAACGAGATTAGATGTTTGGAGTTAGCCGTCAAAAGTAATAAAACTACTTACATTAAAATAGTGGTGACCAATTCTACAGATCTTGAAAGTTTCAAGAATTTGGTTTACAATATTTCAAAGAAAATAAAACCTTCTAACATTATCGGCTTTATTATTCAACCTAGTCATGGAGTAGACCAGCCAACTGTTAATAAGCTTCTAGATACTTATGATATTGTCCAACCTATGTTTCCCGAAGTGAGGATTATACCACAGCTACATAAAGAAATAGGTGCTAGATAGATAAAGGTAAAAAACATGAAAAAAACTGCACTTAATAAGAGAAAAATAGAAAAACTCGTTAGGGAGCTGATAGTGCAGCTCGGAGAAAACCCCGAACGTGAAGGTCTTTTGGGAACTCCACAAAGAATTGCAGATATGTATGAAGAGATTTTTGCAGGATATTGCATGAATTCAGAGCTAGAAATTAGTTTTAGCGAAGAAACCGATTCGATTATTGCTAAAGATATTCAATTCTACAGTATGTGCGAACATCATATGCTTCCTTTCTTTGGAAGAATACATATCGCCTACACTCCCTCCGGAAAAGTCTTTGGAATATCAAAACTGGCACGCCTGGTAGAGAAATATTCTAAAAGATTGCAAATTCAAGAAAGACTCACAAAGGAAGTTGCAGATGAAATAATGAAAATGGGAGTTAAAGGCGTAACAGTTATTGCAGAAGGGGAGCATCTATGTATGAAAATGAGAGGCGTTAGAAACAATAGCACTATAATTACCATAGCAAATCGTGGTCTAGTTGATCAAAATGACGCTCGAGCACACCTACTAGCCATGGTATATGATTCTAAACCCAAAATTCATACGGTTTAACAAAAAATACATACGTTATAACAAAAATCACAATAATCCTTATAAAAAAGGACTATTTCAATAGGTAGGGAAGAATGACAAACACCATATTCAGACTTCAATCGCACAAATTCAGTACTGATAATATCCAGACCACTCTGGTATGTTCAAAATGCGACGAGGTTTTCTCAAAAGAATTCCCTCTGGACCTTGAAGGGCAGACAATTGAATTTAAGTGTCCTGTTTGCAATTCTGGTGGTGAAGCGGATCTTCCTTATAAAAGCGCTGAAGAGAGAGAAGAACTCGAAGAAGATTTTGATGAAGTCGAAGAAGAAGATGGCGGAGAAGAATTTGAGGAAGATTATTAGTTCTTAGAACAAATTATTTTTTGATCCAGATTATGCGAAATAATCTCTAGATCGATAAATGATCCCACTACTACGTTCAAGATCATATTATTGCTTTGTACCAATCCGCGACAGTTGGGCTAAGAATGCTGTCAATTGAATTTCAGGATGTGACCCATGTGTCAAACGATAATCATATTCAGCTATTAGAGAAGCAAAGTCTTCTGGGTGGGATAGTTTTAAAGAATATACGGCCTCATATGCATATTTCAGGAAGTCAAATTCAGACATTCCATATACCGCAGTCAGTTCCAGTAATTTGACCCTAGCATCGTTGAATTTGCCAGACATTGCCATCTTTATTATTTCACTTACCTTTGATTTTCCGGTAAGTCCCAATGATGCCTGAACGTTTGAAACACTTACCGATCCCATTACGGAAGCAGTTTGTAAAATGTTTATTGAATGACGCAGATCACCATTTGTGGATTCAAAAATTTGTGAAATAGCCTTATCGTCATACTTTAGTCCTTCCTTCTTACATAATGATTTTAGATGATTTTCTATGATTTCTTTTTCAATTCTCTTAAATCTGAAGATAGCGCAACGACTTCGAATAGGCTCAATAATCTGCGATAGATAATTACATATTATAACAAAGCGAGTTGTTTCAGAACTATCTTCGATTATCCTTCGCAAAGCTGTTTGGGCTTCGGAGGTCATTTCATCGGCTTCATCTAAAATTATAATTCTAAACTTTCTTTCCTCCTTTTCACTTGTTCTTATTTTGAAGACGGAGGCAAATTCCTTGACCCTTTCTCGAACCATCTTTATTCCTCTTTCGTCAGATGCATTTAGCTCTAGTGTATCTCTCTTCCAATCTTCACCAAGCAATTGTCTTGACATACATAATGCAGTAGTAGTTTTACCAACTCCAGCAGGACCTGTAAATAACAAATGCGGCATTTCAGCAGGCTCCTTCATCAGGTTCTTTAGACTCTCTACGATTTCTTTTTGATTGACAACATCATCTAATTTAATAGGTCTGTATTTTTCTACCCACATCAAGTCTGACAAGTTTTTTGCCTCTACTTGTGGCATACCAAGATGTTCGAATTATCAGTTATATATTCAGACCTGTAAAGATATCCAATGTTAATTAATAACCACTTCTAAGACTATATTCCCAATATGTCCTCGTCCCCCATTCTTATTCAAGGCATTTTTGAAAGCTTAAAAAATACATACTTGCTTGAATATCTTCTTGAAGAAATTAGAGTTACGTTCAAGTCAGATGTGAAAATATCTATCAATGAGATCAATATAGATGCCAAAGAAGGCGATATCTTGCTATTGCCAAGGTGGTTTACAAAAATTTTGTTGAATAAGAATCTAGTTGAAACTCAAGATATTGAAGTATCAAGTTATGTTTCAAAGGCACTAAATAGGGAACGAATTTCAAAGCCTCATGATATATCTAGTGTGGATGTAGATTTTTACATCAGAGTCAACGACTTTCTTGAAAGCCTTAATGAAAAAGAAAGAGAGAATTTGATGGTATCACTTAATTCATTCGTGATGTCTAGACTTGGTAAAATTGTAAAGTTAGCAGCTGCTTCATCACTTTCTGCAGAAATGGAATCAAAGTTATCGGCTGAAGAGAAGCAACTCTATAATTTTGTCCACACTTCATCGTTGGCCTTTAAAGAATCGGTGTTACGAAGATAAATGACTGAACAAAAGCAACAAACTACTTCTGCAATATCAGATCAATTAGAATCATTTTTGCGGGCCTTTAAGGATAGAGAGGGGAATTACAAATATTTTGACAGAATTAACAACATGATGGCATCAAGTTCTACTTTTGTTGTGGTTGATTATATTGATTTAGATACAAATAAACCGGAATTGACAAAATTAATCACTGATACGCCAGATGATATGTTTGACGCCTTTAACAAGGCTGTATATTCAATCTTAAGAGAGATTCATTATGACTATGCAGAGGAAATTAAGGATAAGATAAAAGTAAGAATTGGAAATTATTCGGTTCAAAAGGGATTACGAGAAATAAATGCAGATGTCATAAACAAGTTGATAAGCGTTCCTGGTATGGTAGTCAGAACTTCTGAAATTAAGCCGCTTGCTAAAAAAATTGCATACGCATGTCTGAACTGTAATACTCTTAATGAAGCCCAGCTTAAAGGTCTGACACTAAAGAAACCTGCAAGATGTACTCAGTGTTCAGAAAAAGAACTTGAAATGGATCCTGAAAGTAGTATCTTTACTGATTTTCAACTTGTGAGACTTCAAGAACTGCCAGAAGACTTGCCTGCTGGTCAACTTCCACATTATGTGGAAGTTACTGTAATGGATGATCTTGTCGATAGGTGCAGACCAGGTGATAGGGTTTTATTAACAGGGATTGTTAGGATTGAGCAAGAACAATCATTACAGATAAGAACAAGTCTCTTCAGACTTCGCATGGAAGGTAACAATATAGAATATCTTGGCGGAATAGCAGGAAACAAAGATGCAAGAACGGTTGATAGAATAGCTATAAGCAGTGAAGATGAAAAACAGATAATTTCTCTTGCCAGCATGCCAGATGCTTATGATAAACTAGTAGCATCATTTGCACCTCATATTTATGGACACGAAATAATTAAAGAATCTATTCTTTTACTAATTGTAGGTTCGGTAACGAAAAAACTAGCAGATGGTTCAAATCGCAGAGGAGATATCAACATCTTTCTCGTAGGAGATCCAGGTACTGCTAAATCCGAAATGCTCAAATTTGCTGCAAAAATAGCGCCAAGAGGACTTTACACCTCAGGAAGAGGTACTACTGCCGCTGGTTTAACAGCTGCTGTAATTCGCGATAAATCCGGAATTATGATGCTTGAGGCAGGCGCTGTAGTTTTGGGCGATCAAGGTCTCGTTTGTATGACCGAGGACACAGAAATTTACACTGGAAATAGACTGGTTCCTGTTGGAAAGCTCTGGGATGACATGAAAGGAGAAATCTTTATAACAAAATCTGGCCGGGAAGCGAAAAAGCATCTCATACCAGTTGGAATTTATGATAATAAATACAGAGTAGATATGGAAGGTAACGCATTTGCCATAATGAGAAAGAAACACACAGGCGATGTCATCAAGCTAACATTCTCATCTGGTATGACACTCAAGGTGACACCAGAACACCTGCTCAGGCGCTCGACACATGTAAAAAATCTATGGGTACAAGCCCAAGATGTAAGTCCTGGAGATATTTTGCGTTCTCCTGTTAGAGTCCAAAAACCCTCTTGTACATTGAATATCACAGAAGAAGAAGCCTATGTTGTGGGTTGTATTTATGGCAACGGTCATATAAATCCCTATAGCATTACAATAAGTCAATCAAAAATAAATTCCGATGTCATTGAAAACATACGAAGGAATTCGGATGTTTTTTCACATTATGATAAAGAAGATCGAATTCGTGCCCTTGGAAAATACGTCTTGGTGTCCCGAATGTTTCAACTATATACGGCCGACAAGACACTGCTCAAGAGAACTAGATTCTTAATTAAAGATCAATCAATCGATAATGTCATGCTGCTTTCTGATAAATCATTATGGGCATTTCTAGCTGGGGTTTTTGATACTGACGGGGACTTTAACCATGTGCATGGCAAGGTTGTCGCGGCAAGAATGTATCCTTCCAGATCTCAACATGAGTTGGCCGTCTTGCTCTATGCATTACGTAGATTAGGAGTATATGCAAAATTGAGGAAAACTCGCAAAGGATTTCCATTAATACATATAACTGGAAGTGATGTAACTCGCTTTGCTGAAGGAATAAAATCTCATAGTATCAAAACAAAAAGAGAAGGACCAATCAAAATTGATCACAAAGGTTCTATACAAAGAGGAATCGAAAAGGTTGTACTTGTCGAAAGAATACCATATGATGGCTATGTGTATGATCTCAGTGTAGGAAAACATCACAATTATGAAGCATCTCTAATTTACATTCACAATTGTATAGACGAATTTGACAAGATAAAGTCCGAAGACAGATCCGCACTTCATGAAGTAATGGAGCAACAGACTTGTTCGGTCGCAAAAGGAGGAATAGTAGCAACGCTTAACGCCAGAACTTCAATACTTTCGGCAGCCAATCCTAAATATGGTAAATATGATCCTTTTAGAAACATTACCGAAAACGTAGAACCACTTCCTATTCCGTTACTGACAAGATTTGATATTATACACGTAATAAGAGATAGCGCTGACACTGAAAAGGATAATCGAATTGCAAGTCACATACTTGAGATTCATAGAGATATAGAGCATGCCGCTCAGTCTGTCATAGAAATAGATCTATTTCGCAAATATCTGGCCTATGCTAAACAAATTGAGCCAAAACTCACACCCGAAGCCATTGATATCTTGAGAAAGTATTATTTGCAGATGAGAAACGTTGATTCTGAAGGCATGATAACAGCAACTCCTCGACAGTTGGAAGGTCTAGTACGTCTTGCTACTGCAAGGGCTAGATTGTTATTGAAAGATAACGTAGATGCAGCAGATGCAGAGAGAGCAATCTACCTCGTTTCTCAAATGTTGGAAACCGTAGGTATAGATGTCAATACTGGAAAAGTTGATCTCGGAGTTCTTCATGGGAAACCACTTAGCGAAACTTCAAAACTAAAGACATTCACTGATGTCTTCAACGGGTTGTCTGGAGAAGATAAAAATGATGTGGAAGAAAAGAATTTTGTTGATGAACTTGTGAAAACAGGAAAGTTTACCGAAGATGAAGCAAAAGAATTCATAAGAAAAGCCATGCAGAATGGACAAATTTATGAGAGAAGAGCAGGGTTTTATGCAAAGGCATAAGAGTAAAGTATCATCTTAAAGCCCGTATAAATTTCGTCTTCTATAATTACAGCTTACATTAAAAATCTCAATATTATTAATATATTAATTAGAATGAATTAATTCAATTGAGCGAATGAAGGATTTAGAGGAGCTTTTACGATTATTAAATTATAGTTCATTATATCCCCCACAAGAACTTGCATTATCAAAGGGTGTAATGAATGGTAACAACATACTTGTCACCACTCCCACATCAAGCGGAAAGACCCTGATTGGATTAATGGGAATGATAAACATCCTAAGCAAGAGAAAAAAAATAGTATATCTCACTCCACTAAAAGCACTAGCCTCAGAAAAATTTAACGAGTTTAAGATAATCAAAGACCTGAGTTGTTTTAAGAACAGGAAAATAGACATTGCAATATCGACAGGTGACTACGACTCTTCTGGAACTGAATTGATTGACAAAGACATAATCATCTTGACAAATGAAAAAATGGATTCAATCTTAAGACATGATTCAAAATGGATTTTTGATGTTGGTCTCTTCATTATAGACGAAATACATCTTCTAACAGAACGTGAAAGAGGTCCGACTCTAGAAATAATATTAACAAAAATAAAATTAATGCCGCAAAGTCCTCAAATAATTGGAATTAGTGCCACAATATCAAATTCAGATGAAATTGCTGATTGGTTAAAATGTGCACCAATACAAAGCAAATGGCGTCCTACTGAATTGATAGAAGGTGTGTATAATTATGGTAAAGTTACAATGAATAATGGTACAACTTTTGAAATTGATAATATTGGAGTTGCTGATAATTCAAGTGGTGGAATAATAGGTCTTGCAATGGATTCGATCACTAATGACGGAGGTCAATCACTTGTGTTCGCGGAAACACGCAAGCGTACTGTATCGCTTGCGAAAAAAACTTCAGACATTGTAGTAAAATCATTGGATAAATCTTCAAAACTTTCAGCACAAAAGATAGGTGCAGAAATTCTAAAACAAGGAGATGATACAGAACTTAATAGAACGCTTTCAAGTACTGTTACAAAAGGTGTAGGATTTCACCATGCAGGTCTGGGACTAAAAAGTAGACAAATTGTAGAAGATGCTTTTAGAAAAGGAATAATAAAGATTCTATTTGCTACCCCAACTCTAGCTGCAGGAGTAAATCTACCTGCCAGACGTGTTGTAATTACCAGTATTTTTAGATATGATTATGAATATGGCGGTAATGTTCCATTAAGTGTATTACAGTACAAACAATTATGCGGACGGGCTGGAAGGCCTGCATACGATAAGTATGGAGAGGCCATCATAATTGCAGATTCGAGAACCAACCCCGAAGATCTCTACAACCATTTTGTGTTAGGAGAGCCCGAACCACTTGTCTCTCAATTAATGAATGAAACTGCACTACGGGTACATGTTCTGGGTGTCATAGCTTCAAGACCTAAAATACTAAAGTCTGAATTACTTTACTTTTTTGAAGAAACATTCCTCTCAAAGTACCATAGAAATGAAACTATTAGTTTTGAAATTGATTCATTACTACACTATCTACATGATGAAGGATTGATTATCATGAGGAAAGAGTTACTTATGGCTACTAGATTTGGTAAACGCATTTCCTTGTTATACATCGATCCAAAAACTGGTATTCATTTCAAAAAAAATCTAGATTTCTATAATAGTAACAAATATGATGATGGAATAAATTATTTGCATTGGATTTGTGACTCTTATGATTTTTATCCAAAGTTAACTTTGAGGCAAAATGAAATAGAATATTTTGAAAGAATGTTCGAAAAACACGAACTGGGTTCTTATGGCCTATCAAATTATGACTACTCGTTAAAAAATATGATAATTCTGCTAGAGTGGATGGATGAATCAAGCGAAGCAAATCTTAATGAAAAATTTGGGGTTGAACCGGGGGATCTGTATAGGATGGTTGAAACTACGTATTGGTTATCATACTGTCTTTATGAAATTGCAAAATTAATAGGAAGAAAAGATCTTTTACCAGAAATTGCCAAGTTACGATTGAGAATTAAACACGGTATAAAATCAGAACTCATTCCTCTTGTCCAACTAGAGGGAATTGGGAGAATAAGGGCAAGGGCTCTTTATAAGGCGGGAATTACTAGTTCCACTGAAATTAACAAGATTTCTGAATCAAAACTAGGGTCTATTCCAAAAATAGGGGTTAAACTTGCGAAAAAACTGAAGAATCAAATCAAGAATTAAAAATGAGTGCAAAAGATATTTCCAGTATAGTTACAACAGGTACTTGAAAATTGGTTTATCCATACGATGTTATCATAAATGCAGCTATTGTATCTGCAATCTCATTCTTGATTATTTTCTACATTACCCCTCCTTTCATTAAATACCTCAACAAGCAGGGGAAAACAGTAGTAGACTATCATAAGCCTGGAAAACCATTCATTCCAAGGCCCGCCGGTCCAATCATCCTAATAGGAATAGTAATAGCTGAAATAATATTATATTTGTTAATACAGGACGTAAAAATCATATCTCTAGTATTGACAACTATCATCGCATTTTTTATTGGATATATTGATGACTTGAAAACTATGCCAGGTTGGTTTAAACCAGTCGCGTTGATATTAGCGGCTATACCTATAATAGTATTAGGAAGTCACGGAAATTATCTTGGATTAATCTTTGATAGTGCATTCATACCACTGTTATATATCCCACTTATCCTATCTATAATACCAATAGTTGGTAATACTATTAATTCTATTGATGTATTTAATGGTGTCGCTAGTGGTTTTGTCATTATAACAATGATACCATTATTAGTCAGCGTACTATTGTTTGGTAATACTAATGTCTTCTTAATGGGCCTACCTCTGTTCTTTGGCTGTATTGCAATATATCATTATCATAAATTTCCGAGCAAAATATTTCTGGGAGATTCAGGCACGCTGTTATTAGGATCGATGTACGCTGTCGTATCAATAGCAGGAAATTCAGAAATTATTGGTGTTATAGCACTCTTACCTGCAGTAATGAATTCATTCTTGTTTCTCTCAAGTGTGAAGAAAATAGTGGAACACAGACAGGTCAAGACAAGACCAGTGACAATATGTGATGATTATCGATTAATGGCATCCAAAGAAACTCAAGCACCCGCAACATTGGTTAGACTTATTCTGGCAAAAGGTCCATTATCTGAAAAGGAAATAGTAAACAGAATCCTTATACTAGGAACGTTTTCATCGATATTGGCGTTTATTTCAATTGCTATTCAATATTCATTCATGAAAGGTATGATATCGTTATGAGAATGTTTGGACTGTTTGCCCTAATTTTTATAATGTGGAGTATGATAATGATAGTATCATACTTTCTCATATTCATAATTGGTCCATTACACATCACTTTATTCAATAATTCTACAGATGGACTAATCTCCTCTATGGTCAAGGCATCATTAGCCATTGGACTGGTAGTAGTATTGATTTTATTACTGGGTATTCTTAAGTCAAAATACTTACGAAAAACATTACTAAAGAACTAGATTCAAGTATGAAAAGTAGTACTATTTCTGATTTAGAAGACAATCGTTATGATGTAAAAAACAGTTATGATAGTATTCTGAATTGGTAATTAAATCTAAATACGTGAGACCTTAATCAAATCTTTCAGTTTTACCTCCATCCCATATCTCTTCTCTTCATGCTTCATGTGGTTGTAAATCTTGAGTACTTCAACGGCATTCTTGAAGAGATTAAATTTGCCATTAATCTTCATCTGAATGAACTTAAAGACAAGAGCATAAATTTGAAATTTCTTCAAAACTTCTCTCCTATATGTATTAAAATCAGAAATATGCTTGATAAATAGTTGCGCACACCATGTTGATGGAATTATTCCTTCACCAAGCAATGGATATACTGTACCAATGGATTCACCTACCCCTACAGTTTTCCGACCATCAGTAAAAGGCTCGGAATTTTTGGGCGGACTTATTCTGACTGGGCGACCAACTTTCTTTATTACTTCACATTTGTGCTTTTTCAAGAATTCATCAACAAAAATATTATTATTTTTTCGTTCATAATCTCCGGCTCCGATATGTGCATAACCATTTTCTAATGGAAAGTACCAAAAATATCCTTTCATAGAGGGAAAAGCTTTGAGGTAAAAATCATCAAATGGCGTTTTGTCATGATATTTCACTTTATATTGAACACATGGTATCCACGTTTCATTTTGCGGTCTCGGTAAGTAATTTCGATGAAAGCCTGTTGCATCAATAATAATATCAAACTCTGATTCAAGATTCTCTTTTTTCGGAGTAACACCAAATTGGATATCAGTACCTCTTGTCATATCCTTGATTAATTTTATTTTGTCGTAAGTAACCATTCCTTTTAGTCCAACATCTATACTATTACACTCTTTACTACTCTGGCTCATATCCACCTTCATTGTTTTTCCTTCATGTAAAACATAGTCATCAAACTTTAGACCACATTCTTTGATCAAGTCTTTCATGACGTTTTCACAGGTTGCCCAAGCACAAACAGCATCATGTTCTTCAATAGGCATTCTTTCAAATCCCTTAACATAATTGTCATGATCACTACTCAAGCCGTTCATGAGGTAAGCACCTGCGACTCCCATTCCGACGACTGCTATCTTCATTTGGTAACGGCAATAAGCATATTGGTAAATAAAAATGTGATGTTTTTTGTTAATCCATGCTTTTTTGGACGATCTTCCTGACGACAAGTTATATTAGTTATAATTTTAAAAATGTGTAGGACAAACGATGGCTAAGATTATTCCGAAATATGTTAGACTTGGGATGCTCCTGCTTGTAATGGGAGCCATAATTGTGGGAATTGGAACATATTTGAGCAAAGGTTCTTTGTCATTCTATGGATTAATTATGGCAATATGCGGATTTGTCATTTATTTTGCAGCTTCAATTGCATCAAGAAGGAAAAACATGCAAAGCTGAGGAAATCCTACATTCTGATATGATAATCCATCTTCCATACTTTCATACCTACATTATGTGTGCCGAATTTTCAAGATAAAGCGGCTTTTGATTAAACTTATAAATTGTACCCAGCTATCGTATCCTGAAGATAATTGGAAGGTAGCACCATAGGGAAAGAAGAAAATTTTGATGATCTGGACAAAGTATTTGAAAACCCAGATGTCAGAACTGAAACTACCTCCGAAACTACTGATATTGAAGAGAATCCTTCGGAAACGGAGGCTACTGAAATTGAGACAGCGAAGAGTAATTCGTCTGAAAGTAATGTTGAGCCTAGTTCTCCAATAGAAACCAAAGGTCAGGAATCAGATTCAAAATTTTTCGCGATAAGAACAACTGGCGGTCAGGAACATATTGTAGTAAATCTGGCACAAAACAGGATAAATTCAAAAAAGATTGCTGTACGTTCTATCCTTTTACTTGATAGTTTTAAGGGGTATATAATAATAGAAGCCCCTGACTCTAACATCGCCTATGATGCTCTAATTGGAGTCAGACATGTCAAGGGACAGATCCGTGGAGAATTACCCTATAAGGACATTGAAAGTTATTTAGTGAAAAGACCTGTCGTATCGGAATTAAATATAGATGATACAGTCGAGGTAATCGCTGGACCCTTCAAATCCATGAAGGCCAAGATAACCAGGGTGGATTATGAAAAGCAAGAGGCAACGGTATTATTGTTAGATTCTCCTTATCAGATACCCGTTACAGTTGATGCAAATTATTTGAAAAAGACTACATAGGAATGGTACAATAACTATTAAATTAAAGAACATAATTCTAAAAATGGTCTGCTATGGAACAAAAAAAATCTATTTCTGCTCTTGTAAGTGGTGGCGAAGCTAGTGCTGGACCTCCACTTGGACCTGCATTAGGACCTATGGGTATTAACGTATTGCAGGTAGTTAATACGATAAATGAGAAAACCAAAGAATTTCAAGGAATGAAGGTTCCTGTAAAAGTGGAGATCGATCCAGATACAAAAAAATTTACTGTTGAAGTAGGCGTACCTCCAACTACCGCTTTGATAGCGAAGGAAGCAAATATATCCAAGGGATCTGGCACAGCAGGTAAAGAGTATGTTGGAAATATTTCCATGGAAGGAATTGTAAAAATAGCTAAAATGAAAATTGATGTTTCTTACGCAACAACCATAAAATCAAGTGTAAAGGAGATTATCGGTTCTTGTGTAAGTAGCGGAATTAAAGTCGAAAACAAGCCTGCCAAGGAAATCTATTCTGATTTGATGGAAGGAAAATTCGATCAATTATTTGCATAGATTTTTTTATTCTATCTTAATTTTTTTATTGTCGCAAATTTAAAATATCCCGAAACTGGATTTTACATTAAGTTTTAGGAGATATGATGTAATAAATGTCAATTCAACAAGGTTCAGCAGGTGGTATGCCTGTTTTGATATTGAAAGAAGGCGCAAGTCAGACAAAAGGACGCGACGCACAAAAAAATAATATCGCAGCTGCAAAATTGATTTCAGAAGTTGTTAGAAGTTCCCTTGGTCCACGGGGAATGGATAAGATGTTAGTAGATGGACTAGGAGACGTAACAATTACCAACGATGGTGCGACCATATTGAAGGAAATAGATGTCCAACATCCTGCGGCAAAGATGATGGTGGAAATAAGCAAAGCTACTGATAATGAGGTAGGTGACGGGACATCCTCCGTCGTAGTCTTGGCAGGTGCATTAATAGAGAAGGCTGAAGAATTAATCAATAAAGATGTTCATCCGACTATTATTGTAGACGGATATAGAAAGAGTGCATTAAAGAGTATTGAAATCTTTAATCAAATAGCACAAAAAATAGACGGTGGAAACAAGGCTGAATTGATGAAGGTGGCAAAAACCTCAATGCAGACCAAACTTGTATCCAAGGAGTCAAATGAGTTGTCCGAAGTAGTTGTTAATGCTGCTTTGCAGGTTTCCGAATCAAGAGAATCTGGTTTTGTTGTAGATATTGACGACATCAAGGTTGAAAAGAAAGCCGGTGG
>JARBAW010000081.1 GCA_029237505.1 Nitrososphaerales archaeon | reverse complement strand
TCGTCATTGACAGATTCGTAGAACCGACCAAGTCTACATATAATATGACCAGTGGGATTTTGGAATTTACATGATTTCTTAGGAAATTCTGTCCGGGCTCAATATTTGAGTCGTATTGATATCTTCTTTTGAGTGCCTTCCATAGCCTGTTTTGTGTCTGCTTAATTTGGGTGTCTGTGTCGTAAATAACCTCGGGTTCCATCCGACCCTTCTTTTCATCTGTAATCATAGAAATAAAAGGGGATCTCTTAGTTACGTTTTGAGTCTTAGTTTCATCCACTTCTTTATTGTTTCTAGTCATATGCACAGGCTAACCGATCATCTTGATAGTTCTCAACTAATAATAAGATATTGAAGCTTTGAGAGGATGGAAAACACGGTTAGCAAGTCCGAAAATAACTATTCGTTCATATGGTTAGCACCATGGTATTTCGGACTAGCTGTAAATGGAATCCGTGAGCAAAGACTAATTAGGACTAAAGTGTATCTCGAATAGGACAACTATTTTCATGAGAATTCCAAATAATGCTGATAATGATTTTGCCAAGAAACTAAATCAATACTTTGCTGAAATTGAAGACGTTTACTTACAAAGTATGAAAACCTCACTAACTACAACGGAAGTAAATGTAATGCTCCAAGATGGCTCTGTTACAAAATCCGAGACCTTTGATCCCCAATTAGTTCTCGGGTATTATCGTTCCTTTCTGAAAGATCTAAAAAACTGGGAAATCAGTGACGTTCAAGAAACTACTGGGGAGCTGAATAGAATCTATTGTCAGATTTCTGCTAATCTTGATGGTTATGTTATCAAGGGATATTTTGGAATTCAGTACAATATTTTACCATACTATAAACCAGATAAACAAGTCATACAGATACAAAAGGAATTATTTGATCTTGCTACTAATAACTCCTCTCAATTGGAATCAGTTGCAAATATAGGTAACAATACGATAAAACAGGAACTGAAAAATATGGCACTAGATAATTTAGAATTTGGAGATTTGTTTGAAAAATTACTTGAAAATCAAGATTTAATCAGCAAGTTAGAAGACAAAATAAGAAAGATTGAGAAGATATATCCGGAATTGGAAGGAGCAGAAAAAAAGAGAAATTCTTTGATTTATGATCTTGATAATTTGGTAATGAAGGTATATCAGGTTACCCCAATTTTGATAGATTATAACAAACTCATGCAGGGTGAAGAAGGTCTTATTGTCTATTTTGATATCGAACCTGTCGTTGATCCAAAAACAAAAAAAAGTTCGAATAGAACTATTGATTTCTCACGCATGATGCCTCCAATAAAGAAAAAAATCGCTGAACTTTTTAAAGAAATAGGCCCAGCATTAAAGAATAAGAAATAGTAGACGCAATTTGTGGTGGAATAAAACAAAATTCATAACGTTGGTTGAATAAGGGTATTGGATTGAACAATCCTCGCAAGATGTTTTTGAAGGGTAAAATTCCTTCGATTGACGATATAGTCCGGGCGCAGAGATTAATGGACAAGACACACATTAAAAGGACGCCATTGTTAAAGTCAAACACATTTTCAAAATCAACACAAAGAAATATCTTTTTGAAATATGAATCATTTCAGAAAACCGGATCTTTCAAAGTAAGAGGAGCGTATTCAAAAATCAATTCACTTAATGATGACCAGTGCAAAGCAGGTGTAATTGCAGCTTCCGCAGGAAATCATGCACAAGGTGTCGCCTACGCCGCCTTAAAGAGAAATATTAAATGCAATATTGTTATGCCAAAAAATGCCTCTCCTGCAAAGGTCGCTGCCACACGTTCCTATGGTGCAAATGTGATTCTCTCCGGTGACACTTACGATGAATCTTGGAAAACAGCTGATCTGTTAGCACGAGAGAATGGATATTCTATAATACATGCTTTTGATGACCCTGTAGTCATTGCAGGTCAGGGTACTATAGGTTTGGAATTAATGGAAGATTTGAAAGATATTGATACTGTTTATTTACCTCTAGGAGGCGGTGGACTTGCGTCCGGGGTATCTATAGCAATTAAGACCAAAAGGCCTAATGTCAAGATTATTGGAGTCGAATCTAACCAATTTCCTGCTATGAAAAAATCACTTGATAATGGCAGTCTTTGTCATATAACTGGAGGATTTACTATTGCTGATGGTATTTCAGTCAAGTCTCCAGGTGAATTAACTTATGAGATATGCTCAAAATATCTAGATGATGTTGTTACTGTAGATGATGTTGCTATAGTAGAGACCATGTTTACTCTTATGGAAAGGGAAAAGGTCGTAGTTGAGCCTGCAGGAGCAGCCAGTCTGGCGTATATTCTTTCAAGTGGTAAAGTAAAAACCAATCAAAATATTATTTCAATCCTTTCTGGTGGTAATATCGACATGTATCTGTTGGGTCAAATAGTATCTAAAGGATTAATGCAAATGGGAAGATTAGTCAAAATATTCATCCAGTTGCCAGATAAGCCCGGAGCATTAAAGGGCGTTGTAGATAAGATAGCAGAACTAAGTGTCAATATAGTTCAGGTGGAGCATGATCGACTAAGCTCAAACATAGCTGCAGGATCAGCTGGTGTGTATCTAAGTTTAGAACTTGAAGACGAAAAGCATTCAAGAAGACTAATAGATTTTCTGAAAAAGGAGAAAATGGTGTTTAAGATTGTACCTTAACTGCAGTAGCAATATTCTCTAAATCCAGCTTTATCAGCTGTAGAGCCACCAATTTTAACCAAAACAAACTCATTTTTGGCTCTTGCATAAGAATCATTCAGGTTTCGCTGATTTTCACGTAAAATTTGATACTCTTCCATAGATAATTTCTTACGTGACCCAATCTCCTCTTCCAGATTCATACTCTTTACTATCTCTTTGTAACTTGATTGAATTACCCCACTAAATACCATAGCACTACTACCACTCCCATAGGATCCAAACCCTACCCTGCAACCTTCAATGTCATTATTCTTCTTAAATTCATACTCGAGTAAACTTCTTAGTCCCATATACATTGAGGCTGTGTACAAGTTTCCAATAATGTTAGAGGCTTCAAGAGAACTTGCCATCTTTTTCTCATATACCTCGTTGTAGAATGACGTTTGCATGAATGATTTTCTGAATTGTTCATCAGCCCTCATGAATTCCTTGTCAGCAAGAATTGATTCTATTGTACCTCTACTGTCATTAGGAACGGGTTCGTTAAAGCCTATCTCCTTGATGACATGTTGCCATCTGGGAAGAGTTCTCCATTCATGTCTTAGCAAATATGCGAGTGCCTTTTCACCCATTCTTCTATATGGTAAATGTACCGTAAAAAGATCAATGTAATCTGTGATAGATTCCCCATCCTTAAGATGAATCAATCCCGTTCTCATTGCTTTTTCCTTGTAACTGTCAAAAGCCTTCCTTACTTGGATTAAATATAATAGATTAGAGTACAATCCATTCACAAGCGGAGTTTCCTTTCCAAAGGGTCTGTAGAAATCATATTCGTTCTTGATAATTGTCGATGTTACTTTAGGATCTAATGCTAACAATCTTGGGTTTTCTTTGATTAATAGCGCAACTGCTCCTGCACCCTGAGTGTATTCTCCTGCCGATCCTACATCGTATTTGGCTATGTCACTTACCACTACAATTGCCGCCTTTTCATTATGCTCTTCGGCCCTAATCCAATTAGTGTTATCATAAATCGCATAAGATCCGCTGACACAAGCAAACTTACACTCAATTCCACCTGCATGTTCAAAAGAACCATCTCCGTACACTTGTTCAAGCATACCCACAACAAATGAGTTTAGAGCCTTTGATTCATCAATACTTGATTCAGTTGCTACATATAATCTGCCAATATCATCTGGATGCAAATTGTTCTTCTTCATTAGTTCTAGACACGCATTTGATGCCATGCAGGCCGCATCCTGATTTGTATCGACCAGAGCCATTTTTTTAATCCCAATACCATGTTCTAACTTTTGGGGATCAATACCTCTTGCTTGAGCAAAATCCTTATAATCGATGTACAGTTTTGGAACGTAAATAGCAAGATCATCAATGCCAGCTGGCATGTTAACAATTTTTCTCATAATAGACATTTAAAGGTACTTGTTGTTATTTGACTTCTATTAATAGAAAATCGTTAAAGAATTGCTAACTTTATAAGAAAATTGTATTATTTATTGGGCATAATCAAAATGATTGTCCAGTAATCATGTTCTATATTTTCTCTCTGTGATTAAGAAATTGCCGAATTAATCTATTCTTGGCTGCGGATTTAACATCAATGCTTTTTAGGAATTTAATTAATGAACACGAATAGTTTCGTAAAAGTTATTACGTTCATGAGCATCAAAGCCAATTTGCTTTATTGCTGCGATGATTTTATCTGCTGATAATTCTGTAGATCTTGCTCCCGTAGCACTTACTACCTCTTCACCAATCAATGTCCCACCAAAATCATCGGCACCGTAAGTTAAAGCAAGTTGTGCCATTCCTATACCATTTGTAAGCCAAGAAGATTGAAGATGATCAATAAGGCCAGAAAAGACAATTCTGGAGATTGCAATCATTTTTAATAGCTCCAAACCACCAGAGGGATATTTTATAACTCCATCTTCCTGCATCTTAGTATTGTTCGGTTCAAAGCTCCATGGAATGAATGACATGAACCCATGCGTCTTTTCCTGTAGTTCTGCAATTTTTATCAAATGTCTTGCTCGTTGTTCATAATCCTCACCGGTCCCATACATCATAGTGGCCGAAGATTTTATTCCAAGTTCATGTGCTTGTCTCATGATATTTAGCCACTCTTCGCTTTTTATTTTCAGTGGACTGATTTTAGACTTTACATCATTGTCAAGAATTTCAGCTCCCGCACCTGGTAGCGAGTCTAATCCAGATTCCTTTAACCTTGAAAGTACCTCTCTGGTCGTGCTTCTTTCTACCTTAGATATTGTATCAATTTCGGAAGCAGAAAGTCCATGAATGGCAACATCCGGACATTTGTCCTTAATTGTCCTGAATGCTTGTTCGTAATACTCTAATTTTAATTCTGGATTATGACCTCCTTGCATCAAAACTTGACTGATACCAAATTGGTCTCTTGCAGTCATAACCCTCTTAACAACATCGTCTACAGACAAAGTATATCCCTCGGAATCACCCGGTGCTCTATAAAAGGCACAAAATTTGCAATAAGTAATGCATACATTAGTGTAATTTAGGATGATATTGTTAACGTATGTAGCAATTTTGCCGAAGAGTTTTTCTCTTAGAATATTACCAGTCATGCCTAATGCAAAGGTATTTTCTGATTTCAATAAACGCACACAGTCTGTTAGTCCCACTCTTTTTCCTTGCAAAACTTGATCTAGAATATCACTAACATCGGATTTCTGGATCAATTCCTGTGTAAAGAAATTCATGAGCTATTAAGATTCATGACGTTTGTCAACGGTATTTATAAATTTGTCTGCAGAAGGTCTCTGATTTTAATGAGAGGATGAATGCAAGATGAATACAAGATAATTATATCAAACTATGGGATTAGGGAAGTTGAAACTTAAAGTTGATCCTAAACACACCTCCCAGCTCTGGGTGGAGACATATTTACCGTAAAACAGAGGAGGCTTGCAATTCAAATGCCTGCGATGTGGTTTGGAACTCAATGCCGACCTGCATGCAGCGAGGAATATCGCCCAGATTGATATATCTATGCTGGGCAGATTGTTTCTTGTCGATCAGCCAAACGTAACGAACAAAGGAACGGCGATTACAGGCTGCCTGGCTTTGACCGGAAGTAGTTGACTCTACAAGACATGAAAAAAGTG
>JARBAW010000080.1 GCA_029237505.1 Nitrososphaerales archaeon | reverse complement strand
AGAAAAATTTGCCGAGGCCGCTCCGAAACCTGCACTCTATAGACCAAAGGCAGAATATGTGGGGAGATATTGCGGACCGATGGGCTGTGAATACAATCCAATAGATAAGCGATTCACAAAAATTACAGAGCAATGACGCTGCGTGTCTGTTCATTAATTTCTTCTTTGGATAGCTGGCATTTGCATGCCTTTTTTGGACAGACAATGCTTTAAATTGAGAAAATTTGTCATCCATACTCATGGTGGGGTGGCAGAGCGGCTATGCGTTCGCCTGCAGAATTCCCAGTAGTTAGCGAATCTATAAGGGTTCGAATCCCTTCCCCACCTCACTTGTACGAATTAATATAGCATCATCATTTTTTTTGTAAAACAGATTATCTGAAAACTTGCAATGTAAAATAATCCAGATGGGTTAAGAAGGTCAAAAATTTGTATGTGTATTGCATGAACCAGTGAATATTAATCCAATCTTTACCATCGGCACAATGTCATAAATTAACCGATAAAAAATAGAATCAGACGATCAATCCAGGGCTTCGATAAAAAATTTTTAAATATTATGAATTTGATACATAATTGTTATTGCCAAATTTAGATCAAGATACTTATTCGGTCCACTTTGCACGATTTGCTGCGAAGTTAGAGAAGCATCTCCTAAATCATGGAATAGCTTGCAGCGAAGCAGATGTAATCATAGAAGATAGCTCCACGATCTTTTTTGACAAGTTGAACAATCCTAAAAAGTCATTCCTAAAGTTGTTCAAGAAACAAGACCCAATGTCCTTATTCATTGAATCAGCTAGTGAAGCTCTTCAAAAACACATACCCGAAGCTCAAAAGACATTCGGATCTTATAGAGCCATAGAAGACTGCCTAAGATAGTTGAAAAATAGAATTAATTATTGAATTACTAGAATAGAAAAATTGTATACACCTGGATATATCCTCTAGAAGCATCTTCCAATGCAAAAAAAAGTAATGGGGCCGAAGGGATTTGTTCTGTTGCGGTTTGCACATTTGAACCCCTGATCCACGGGTGTCTTTCTCTAATAAAGCCCTGTTTGTTAGATCTGGAGCCCGTTGCGATGCCTGGCTTCGCTACGACCCCATGTTAGCATCGCTTTTTTAAGGTTCTAAAAATGAATGTATAAGTTTTGCGACCTGGCTTCTGCCCCAGCAACAATAAACAAAAATAAAATTTCCATCTGTTCATTAGTATTTATTTGCATAATCTATCTTAATTATTGATTTGCAATACCCTACATTGTTTTTCATATACGTCGCAAGGAATGAAGATTGGGTTAGATTGCAAAATGAAGATTGGTATTATGTTTCTCTGATGGCCCGATTTTTTCATCACTGGATAAAAAGATCATTTGACGTTAACCTAAAGATAAAGGCGGATATACTTCCCGTAATTCCTGGAAGATTATTTGATAGGATGTCAATTTCTTATCTTTCACGAGATCATTCTGAAAGAGACAAAGATACGTACCACTTTTACCTTACTTATTTTAAGCCATTTTGGACGGATTGTAGAACGGAAGGCTATTCATCAGAAAATTTTGGAATAGCATACTGGGAAAGATCTAAAGATTCCATTTCTGAGTTGGATAGAGCAAAATTTTATGCCGATAAAAATTGTGTGAAAGTATCACATATACTTTGTCATGAGATTTTGAGAATGAAGGGCAAAAAAAGAAAGGTATACTTTGATGGAGTGCATGAATTGTGGGACAAACACATGTATGCTGCGCTCCCGCTCCAATACTACAATAACAAATTTGAATTAGTCCCAACAGGTGAACCATACAGCTTTGTAACGATTGACCCTCGGAGAATACAGACCTGATGTATCACAATTAAAAAATGGCTATTAATATTGACCATATAATCAAAACTGGCGTAATATTCTCTCTTGTAGGAACAGTTATGATGATAATACTAGTATTGGTTATTCTTATTTTTCCGGTACAAAAGGATTGCATTGGTAATGACTCTGACTGTCAATTTATTTCAACTGCGCCTGGAAAATTAAAGTCAATCGTAAATCCTCTAACATTAGTAATAGCTCTCCTCACAATTTCTGCAGGGCTTTTAATATTTAGATTTGGGACTAGATATAAATTAAGAAAATCTCACCTCTAAATATCAAGTGTAGGATGTGTAATTGTGCTAGCCGTTCACTCGTAAAATTATGTTCATGATTTGTTTGCACCGTACCGATTCACGGTATTTTCTTACCAGGATTCATTATTTTTTTGTCATCAAAAATCGATTTTATTTCTTTGAAAACATGAAACATTTTTGAACCATACATCATCGGGATGTATTTTGTCCTGAGTATTCCATCACCATGTTCCCCTGAAATAGAACCATTAATTTCAAAAATATGACTGAAAACCTTCTCCGCCAGCCGATTCATCATGTCAATGGAATCTTTTGATTCAAAATCTATTATAGGTCTAAGGTGCAAATTTCCATTTCCTGCGTGACCATAAACAACATAATCGAGTTTGAATTCGGCGAGTAATTTTAAAAGAAAAACAAGGTAATCGTGTAAGAGTTCTGGGTGAACAACCGTATCCTCTATTATTCCAGCTGGTTTTCTAGAACCTATACCTTTTTTGAAAGCACTGTTAAGTGAATTTCTTCTTTCGCTCCACGCCATATCAACACTCTTCTTATCATATCCGCTTTCCAGAATATTTGATTTCTGTCCGATGATTTCTTCAAACTTGTGAACTTTTTGATAGAAATCATTATCATCACCATAGAATTCTACAAACATCATACAGGAATTCTTGTTCTCTGTCTGATCAGTTTTCCATCCTTCTATGATGGTTTCCCTATCCAATAATTCCATTGCAACAGGTCTGAATTGAAGAATTAAGGGTACTACCAGTGCCGCATGAAGTATGCTCTCAAATTTGAGAATGATGAGCGATTTTTTTTCCGGGATGTCTAACAGTGAAATTTTGCAGCCAGTAATTACGCCCAGACTTCCTTCCGATGCAACAAATATCTTCTGTGGGCAAATCTGATTATTTTCAAAGACTGCGTCTAGTCGATAGCCGCTTGAATTTTTGCTTACATTGGGATAGTGATCTTTTATATTGATATTTTGAGACAAAACATACTTCAACATCTTGTCGATTCTTTCATCATGATTTCTCTGATTTGCAAAGCCAATAGTTCCATTACTATACACCAGATCAACACTTTGTACATAGTTGATAATACTTCCGTAACCTAATCCATGAGGACCACTTGAATTGTTAGCGATCATCCCTCCAATGGTACAATAGTTACTACTCGCAGGATCCGGTGGAACAAATTTATTCCTTTTTGCAAGTTCCTTATCAAGTACTGCTTTAACAACTCCCGGTTGCACAATGGCATAATCATCTTCGATTTCTAGGATTTTGTTCATTTTCTTGGTAACATCTAATACAATACCTGTCGATAATGACTGACCCAATAATCCGGTACCTGCACCTCTGCAAGTAACGGGAATGCAATGATCATACGCATAGGTGAATATTTTCTGAATGTCCTGTTCATTAGATGGAAAGTTCACTATAGAGGGTCTGAGGGAACAATGACTTGCATCTACTGAATAAATTGTCCTTGTCCAGTCGTCGCAAAATACATCTT
>JARBAW010000011.1 GCA_029237505.1 Nitrososphaerales archaeon | reverse complement strand
TGTCCAGAGTAATCTGATTACTATGCATTAATAGGGTACCACAAGATTCGCATATGTATTCCATATTAGCAGACGGTATTCGATAAATAGAAGTCCCTTATCAATTTTGTGAACCTCTTTAATAATCGCCATCTGAGATAAGCCAAACAGTAAAAAGTATCTGTACAATTTCACATTTTTATCCAAAATGAAAAAATACCTATTCATTTTTCAAATCAATGTTAATTGTCTGGATTGGGTCTTAGCTATTGGAAAGAAGTCATAGTTGTATTAAGAAGCATAATCCCAGTTTATGATAAAGTTAACAAGAGCATTTCACTGGGACAGGATGATAAATACCGAGAATTGGGTATAACTGGAGAGATAAATCCGGGTGACTTGATTTTAGATGCGGGCTCAGGATTTGGTAATATGTCATCAAAGGCATTGGAGATTCTAAACGGAAATGCGAGGATAATATTGCATGACCCAATCCGCGAGATGTTAAACCATGCTCAAGACAAAAAAACTCAAAGGCTTAATCTCTCATGTGGAGTATTTGAGAATATGCCATTTAAGGAATCATCAATAGATGCAGTCCTATGTGGATATTCTTTGCGTGATTCCTTTTCGTTGGTCGAGGCTATTTCCGAAGTACATCGCGTCCTCAAAAATGAAGGCAAATTCATAATTGTGGACATAGGCAAGCCTGACAACATTTTTCTTAGATGCTTTGTAGCATTTTATCTGAAATACATCTTGGGAATAATCGCGTATTCAGTATCCGGTAAGAGTGGTTTGAGATTCAAAACATTGTATGGAACGTTTTTGCGATGGCCAAAGAATTCTATTCTAAATGATCTCTTACTCGATAAATTTTCCAAAGTCAAATTTACAAAGAAAATGTTTGGAGGGGCCATAATTGTCGTGGCATCCAAATAATTCACATTTGTAATAGATAATTCAAATTTGTTTCATTGAGAAAAAGTAAATGTTTGCTATTCAAAAACCAGATAATTATCTACCTTTCTATTTATAGAGAGATTTCATCTTGAATCCGTGTTGAACTATAGAAGCACCACAGATATTATTGCAATGATATTGTTTACCGCTATTAACGGTGAAAGGAAATCATCCATAATGTCCAAGGCACATCTGAATTATAGACAGATCAAAAAATATATCAAAATTCTAGTGCTTAACGACCTAGTTGTAGAAAAGAATAATTTATCTGAAGGGTCTAAGACTTACCACACTACAGAAAAGGGAAAAAATTATCTTGAAATGTACGAGGAATCAAAAGCATATAATTTGACATCAAACATGTATGTATTTGGAAAACGGACAACAGATGATTTTTCCTCTCTTTAATTCGGATTTTACTGAGTAAATTTGGACCACAGATATTTGGTGTTTTCCAAAACAAAACATATATCATTTAGAGTAACAGATGAACTATTGGCAATTAGAATAATGCGGATTCGTTCATTTGTTTCACTTATGTTATAGAATATATGTCAGTATTAATTGTCACTTTAACATCTACTTTTTTCTTATGATTATTCTAATGAAATTACTGGAAAATGTAAAAATTCATTTACTATAAGAGTTATTGACGAGGTTTTTATTTCATATATTTTCTTATCTTCTGTGGAATCATTCAGTAAGCAAGATGTAATAGTTATTATCCTAAAAACGGCATACAAAAAACGTGACTATCAACAGATATATTCAAAATTACAGGCACATCTTAGTATGTCGCAATTCATGAAATTCATTTTTGAGTTAATGAAATATGATCTATTGAAATTTACTGGAAGTCAGATTCACTATGTCATTACTCCAAAAGGAGTGCAATATTTACAAATTTATGAGGAATTGACTGGCCAGTTGCGCTCAGATCTTGGTAGGAATTCAATGATTTTTGATTGTTGTAATTGGATCTTAAAAGTAATGAGTAGTCGCAAGAACAAAAACAAAATTTTGGAGAACATCTAGTTTATCCCAGACCTAACTTTATGTCGGGCTTGAGTAAAGTTAATTAAAAACAAAGGCAACCTTTTTTCATTAACATGGTGGACAAACAAAAGATCCAGAGAATAGTAGAGTCTTCAAAAGGCAATCCCAAAGTCATAACAGAGGAATCCTCAAAGGAAATTCTTGGTGAATATGGAATAAAAGTACCAAAATATGCGCTTGTAACTAGCAGCGATCAAGCCGTGCAGAAATCAAAAGAGATCGGATTCCCGTTGGTTGCAAAAATAGTCTCTCCAGATATTTTACACAAGACTGATGTGGGTGGTGTTAAAGTAGGTCTAAGTTCTGAGGAGGAAGTTAGGAAAGCATTTGATGATATGTTCAATCGACTGAAGGAAAAATTCGATGTTAAGGGAGTATTATTGGAAAAGATGGTTCCAAAAGGTGTTGAATTGATTGTTGGTCTCCAAAACGATTCTCAATTTGGCCCCTCAATAATGGTGGGTCTTGGTGGCATTTATACGGAATTATTCAAAGATGTTTCCTTCAGGGTACTACCTGTCACGAAAAATGAAGCGGTAAAAATGTTAGAATCACTAAGAGGCAAGGATATTCTGAAGGGATTCAGAGGTTCAAAGCCAATTGATATGAACATGTTAAGTGAGGCAATTGTAAATATTGGCAATCTTGGAGTGGATATGGCTGGCAAGTACGAAAGTATCGACTTCAATCCTGTCGTCGTGTACCCTGATAGTTATTATGTTGTAGATGCAAAAATAATCCTTAAAGAAAAATCCTCAGATAATGCGATTTCAATGGCCAATCCTGACTCAAGCTACATGGATTTATTCTTTAACGCGAAATCTGTTGCGTTAATAGGTGCATCACCTGAAGAGGGCAAGATAGGAAATTCGGTCATGGAAAGTCTTGTAAAGCATGATTACAAGGGCAAAGTCTATCCAGTAAACGCCAAAGGATATCCCGAAATAATGGGAGTCAAAGCATATAAAAATCTCATGGAAATCAATGACCCAGTAGACGTAGTTATCGTAACTGTCGATCTAAAGTTCGTGCCAGATCTGCTTGTGGAATGTGGAAAAAAGAATATCCATAATATGGTAGTAATTTCTGGTGGAGGTAAGGAACTTGGAGGAGAACGTGCTGCTATTGAGAAACGTGTCCAAGATCTTTCTCGCGAATTAAAAGTTAGAATAATTGGTCCAAACTGCATTGGCATATTTAATGGAGAAAACAGATTAGATTGTGCTTTTCAAGGGCATCTAAGAATGCTCAGACCTAAGCAAGGAAATGTATCATTCCTATCCCAAAGTGGTACTGTGGGAATTGCATTCATGGAGACTTCTGATGCATTTGGCCTGAGTAAAATGATATCTTATGGTAACAGATCGGATGTTGATGAAGCTGACATGATACATTATTTAGCGCAGGATCCTAGTACAAATGTAATAGGTTTGTATGTAGAAGGATTAGGGGATGGTCGCAAGTTCATGAACTCTGCAAAAAATGTCATAAAACAATATCAAAAACCTATTGTGGTTTTCAAAAACGGCAGATCTACAAGAGGAGCAAAGCAGGCGGCCTCTCACACAGGTTCTCTTGGAGGCTCGTTTGCAGTAATAAGTGGCGCCTTTGAACAAACTGGAATAATTTCCGTGGATTCCTATGAGGAATTAACTTCGGCTCTTAAAGCTCTAACCTGGCAACCCGTTCCAAAGGGAAATAAGATTGCGATGGTTACAAATGGAGCAGGACCAATCATTGCTGCAATCGATAATTTTGAAAGACTAAACCTAGAATTGTCACAACTAAGTGATCAAACCATAAAATCGTTCAAGGAACACTATCCTGCAACTTATGTAATCGGCAATCCATGTGACGTTACTGGTTCTGCAAGCGCTGACGATTACCGATTTGCAATTCAAGCATTCATGGATGATCCCAATGTGGATATCATCATGCCTTGGTTTGTGTTCCAAGATGATCCACTCGAAGAAAAGATAGTTGACATCTTAGCTGATTTTCAGAAACAAAAGAAAAAACCAATACTCATAGGGGCCATGGGTGGTCCGTTTACAGAAAAGATCTCCAAAAAAATTGAAGAGTTCAACATACCGGTCTACCAATCTGTAATTACATGGATAACTGCCGCCGGAAGCTTGGCCAAATGGAACAGGATTAAGGAAAGCCTGAAATAATTTTTATTTCAAAATTTCATTTTAATTCTGCTCTAATTGTTCATTTTTCAAAAGGTTATTATAGTTTATTTGGGCATGTACTAATAATGGAAAGTACACATCAAACGCAACTAATAACAATCAGCCCAAAGGCCGCTGAGAAGGTAATGGAATTTATGAAACAAGAAAATAAGGATAGTTTGTACCTTAGGGTATATGTTTCCGGTGGTGGCTGTTCTGGACTTTCATATGGCATGGGTTTTGAAGAAAAACCAGACGAGGATGATAATGTTATCGATCAAAACGGAATCAAAATGATTGTTGATAGCTACAGTCAAAAATATCTCAAGGGAACAAATATTGATTATATAGAAAGTCTCATGGGATCTGGTTTTAAGATTAACAATCCTAATGTAACCAAATCATGTTCATGTGGACATTCGTTCTCAACTGAATAAGGCATTTTTTTAATTACTTTTTTTTAATAGTCTTATCCCAGAGTTGTTAGGGCCACAACCCTCTTATCTTTATGGCATCCACAACCCTGTTTAATGCAACTATCAGGCTTGCCTTTCTCATATCGGTACTGTACTTCAAATGGGTATCATAAACGCCCAAAAATGCTTTAGTAATATTAGTATCTAGCCTATCATTAACTTCTGCTTCTGTCCAATATTCCCTACGCAAATTTTGTAACCACTCAAAATACGATACTGTGACTCCGCCTCCATTGGCCAAAATATCTGGAATCAACATTATCTTATTATCATATAATATCTTGTCAGCTTCTGGAGTGGTTGGTCCATTGGCAGCTTCTGCAACTATTTTTGTCTTTATATTTGCAGCATTATCTTTTGTTATTTGATTCTCCAAAGCAGCAGGAATTAAGATAGTACACTCCGTTTCCAGTAACTCTTTGTTGGAAATAGATTGACTTCCTTGGAAATTTGAAACAGAACCAGTTTTTTCTTTATGTTTTCTGAGTGAAGCAGTATCGATTCCATTTTTATTTATTATGCATCCTTTTGAATCACTTGCGGCAATAACTTTTGCACCTTGTTCCTCAACCAGCTGAGCTGCAAATTGTCCTGCGTTCCCGAAACCCTGTACTACAATGGTTGCGCCTTTCATGTCGATATTCAGTTTTTTTGCAGCCTCTCTTACGGTAATTGCCAGGCCTCTACCAGTAGCTTCATTACGACCAAGTGAACCACCAATTTGTATTGGTTTCCCAGTTATGACCTCAGGTTGAATGTAATTTCCTTTTATAACCGAATAGGTGTCCATAATCCAAGCCATCTCTTTTCCGCCGGTGTATACATCAGGAGCTGGAATATCTTTGTATGGTCCAATGATATCTGAAATTCCATATGCATATCTTCGGGTCATTCTTTCTAATTCACCTTCTGACATGCTTTTTGGATCACATATTATCCCACCCTTCCCACCGCCAAATGGGATATTAGCAATGGCACATTTCCATGTCATCCACATGGAAAGTGCTTTGACTTCATCAATTGTTACTTGAGGATGATAACGTATTCCACCCTTAAACGGACCCAGGGCATCATTATGTTGAGAACGAAAACCTGTGAAAACCTTGATAGTGCCATCATCCATCTTGACAGGAATAGATATTGTCAATACTCTTTTTGGTTGAGCCAAAAACTGATGGAGGCCTTTATCAAGATCTATCATTGATGAAACTTGATCAAGTTGAGTAAGAGCCACTTCAAATGGATTGATTCCACTAATTGCAGAATTTGACATTACGTGAGTTGAAAAAATCAGATATTTAAATTTTGAAGAATATTTCTAAAAATTATGCGAGACAAATGTCAAGTCATTTGTTGATTTTATCCAATATAAGGAGCCGTAATTCTTCGTCATTCTTATTGATATGTTCTATACCCAAAGATTCAGCTAGCATTTCTAGCTTATGGCGTTCGTTGTCAACTGACTGAGCAATTCGAGGTCCCACATAATTGGATTCATTATCGATTGTTTGTTTAAGGGACATTGCGCGAACCTTTTCAAATTCCCCCATAGCTTTTCCTATAGTTCTGGAAAATTCAGGTAATTTCTTCGAACCAAACAAGAGGATAACCACGAGAAGTCCAATAATTATCCATTCTGAACCACCAATGCTCATTAGGAAATTTTCCAGCATTTGAATAATTTAGATTTAAACAAATGAAAAATAAGTCTTTGCCAAAAATCTAATAGTAAACGCACTTTTGCGATGCCGATCACAAAGTCAACCAATTAGTGATGGAATTTACTGAAATGGAGACAAGGTTCATTAACTTTGGATTGATATTTAATTCAATAGATGATACACGACAGGCAAGAAATGGCCCTAAGAATTCGAGAATTTATCGATTCGCTAAATCAAGAGTGCACGGCTGGTGCACTTGTCACGGTGGAAGGTAAGAAGGATGAATCTGCTTTGAGAGAGGCAGGGTTCTGTGGTGAAATATTAGTATATAATAATTTTCAAGGAATTACTAATTTTGTAGATCATGTGTCGAGGAATGGCAGGAAAGTCATACTCTTGTTTGACAGGGACAAAAAAGGGAGAACCTTAACCTCAAAAATCTTAAAGAAATTAGACCTGTTTGGATACCATGACGGTTTGTATTATAAGAAGTGGTTTACAAGGATAGCCCACGGCAAATTCATGTGTATCGAGAATCTTTCAAACTATTGCATGTCATTTGCAGAAAAATACCCCAATCCCCCTGGCCTTAACATGCCATAATCTAAGTTTATATCTCTTGTGACTTGATCTAATAATTAATGCAAAGTAGCG
>JARBAW010000079.1 GCA_029237505.1 Nitrososphaerales archaeon | reverse complement strand
TGAAAAGGATGATGATGGTGGAGATTCAAAGGATTCGGATGATGATGATGAAAAGGATGATGATGGTGGAGATTCAAAGGATTCGGATGATGATGATGATGAAAAGGATGATGATGGTGGAGATTCTCTTAAAGATACTGTTAAAAAATTATTGTCCTAACTTTTAGGATTATATTAATGAACATCATCGAACGGTATCCATTTTAAAAATTTTTTATCCGTGCCATTTTCGTAATGTGTAAGTAGTAGAAAAAGTATCAGCATATAGTTGCAGCGATAGGCGATAAGGTTCACATTATCCGATTAACTAGCTTGTTTTTTTAGCGTTTTAGACTCTGATTCTCAAATATTGTAGAGTGGCAATAAACTGATTGAAATATGCATCGTCGACGTGAATTGTAAAATGAATGTATAATGCAAAGCACATCGACATCAAGTTTCAAAATTATTAGGTAGGTAATGATAAGCCGGAAAATACTGAAAAACTATATTATCTAGATTATTAAGATAGATGATGTTGAAGTTTCTTTTAGGCCTATTCGGTGTATTCGTTTTAACAATCTTACAGGTACATGCAGCTTCTTATACAACCGTACCAAACCAGCCAGTACCCAGTGAGCTTCAAGCAAGTTGTGATTCCGGTAATTTCTCGTCTACTGCATGCAATATCGCAGGGCAATTAATTTTTCTATCGCCAAGTGATATTGCCTTATATGGTTTGGCCAACAACGACCCCGTGGTGATTGAACAGACACTCGAACTTTTGGATAACGTGACTTTGAATAAAGTATTACAAAGTATCACTACAGACGAACTTGTTATACTAAGACAGAAAATAACCAATCAAACATTTGATAGTATTGTGCCTGAGCCATTGCATGAAAGTTTAATGAATAGATTATCACAAAACTAGTAAATATGACATCTGAATTTCTACACAAAATGGATAAACATGAACGTAAGCGACAAGTCAAATCCTAGTAACAATATTTCTTGTAAACGTACATACTTGAAGGAAGGATCTACTGCACTCATTAGGACAAAGTCTAAAAGTCTACAATATTCATTCATATCAAAAATATGTTGTTCAGGCATTACATAGGAAAGTTGGTAATATGCAGCAAATGCGGTAGTGTAAAAAAGATTGTCGCACAATATACGAGAAACATAGATGACTATCCACCTGGTCCTTCCTATCTGCTATGCAAAGATTGCGCTATAATCAAAATTAGAAAGCACTCAAGGCAGAACCTAGTTAATTAAAAATTTGATAAATGAAACATACTTGCATGAGCCTATAATATCAAAAAATACATAATTGATTGGCGCTTATCCGGTGAAAGAAAGCACCAACCAATTCCATCCTGCACAATGAATTCAAGATTGGTGATAACGGGTTCGTAAATTTCTATACAAAACTTTTAGTACAGTTAACTAATTGTCTCGTCTCGCTCTTTGTTATTAAATTCAGCCTATTAATAGATTGTAATATAAATCAGTTCTCAGATTAGGACAGAGAATCTTAGTTCTTCTGAATACTGTAAATGTGGAAATAAGATTCAATCGATTTGTAAAAATTGTAAAACTCCAAATGTGTCCGGTGTTTCATTTTATGGTAAATGTGGAAGAAGATTTTAAACTCTTTACTTTAGTCTGTGCACCATTCGAGACTTTCAATATTATCCTGTACATATGGGTCTAAAAATTAAGACAAAAAAAATTTACCTTTCAAACCATTAGAATCCACATTATGAGTACATGACTTTTATTGATAATGATCAAAGACCTTTTTACTATTCCAAAGTGGAATGGAGGCGCAGTCTTTACATTCTAAATATACGTCAAGTCCTATCTGATCCTTTCTTAATTGAGTCCTTTGATTTTCAATAAGCTTTTGTTTACCGCATATACTACAAATTCCATACTTTCCGGTCAGGTCATGCGACACACCATAAATGACAAGGATCGATATAAAAACATTCGCGGAATATTTTACTGAAAATCCTATTGAAAAACTGAATTCGTAGGAGTATAAAAGAACTGGTGAGCAGGAGGAATGAAAAAATGAATAGGTCCTATTGCAAGAACGACTAAAAAATGCCATAAACAGCCATAAAAGCGCCCTATTCCTTAACAAACATTATCAAATATCCAACATCCCCTGCGCTAATTGACTAGTTGGTTCCCCTCAATGCAATTATCTTGAATTTAGTTTCTACCATCTAATGACGAATTAACTCTAATTGAATTGGCGCATTTTTCACAATACTTTTCTATTATTATTGCCCCTTCAGTGTCATATTTGACTAACTTTGTCGCAACTTGTCCGCATTCAATACAAAATCTTGAATTCTTTTCTGCGTTTGAGCTATAAGGTTCAATACTTTTAAGTGTCTTTTCTAACAATTAGAATCTTCTCTATTCATGTATAAAGAACATATATTATAAACTAGTAGCATAATGTTAGGTCTCAACCCTTTTCGAAATTCTGCCAAATATCCAACCTAATAAACTTTAGAGTGACAAGAGTATTAATGGGCAAAGAGACTTGGCTTATTTTTGCAACCATGCTCACATTTGCTAGCATTTGTATTCCCATAGTTACCTATGCTCAGTGGCCAATAACAGCAGACCCATCACTCACACAAAACGACCTGAACAATCCGTCTGAAGGAAAAAGTAATGAAACATTACCAACCAAGTAACACAAGTACCAATCAAAAGGATAAAGACTTGAACAAATGAGTTAGTGAGAATTTCGTTAGAATTGGAATCTTAAATTGTATAATGAATTTAAGTTACGGTCTAACAGTTCTATTTATAGTATGTTGGTTTAGTTTTGGTTAATGGATGTAAATAATTTAAGGGATATGAGTAAGTTTACGTACTTTCTGATCGGAGTATTGTCAATTACTTTTGTGATAACACAGGGATTTTCAAATAATTACCAAATTTCATCTGTGGAGGGCTTTCAAGTTTTCGTGAATAAAGAGCCTAAAATAATAGCGATTCAGGATAATTCAGACGATAACAAAAATTCTGAAGAAGTGGATAATGGTGATAATTTACTGGGTAATAGTAATGAAGGTGGCTCTATGGGCAACAACACAGGTGGTGGTCTTTCAGATGGATTTAGCAGCGGAGGATCACTCTTGGGCGACGACAACCAAACACAAGGTGATATGACAGCCGACGAAGAATCCGCCCAAAATAATACTCAATCCGACCAAACTGAAAGTCAGGTTAATCAAAATGTAAATCAAACTCAAACAACGAATCAGAACGTAAATGTAAATCAGACGAATAATCAGAACGTAAATGTGGTAAACAAGCAAAAATTGGAGTTAATAATTTCCGAAGAAGAAGATGAAGCGCCGATTTCTGTAGAAGAACAAACAAGAGTAGAATCTCAAGACAAAATTATTGTGGGCGAACATAGGGGAATAACAGGACCGGAATGTAAATCTGGTAACGTTCTTGCTGGAGCATCAAACGCGGAAGATCTTAGGGTCTTGGCAGACTGTCAGGACGCAACTGGCACAGTAATGCATACCAAAAAGATGGATGATGGAGATTACAAATTTTTCCTGAACGTAGACGATCCATTTAAGTTTCTGGTAAACGAGAAGAATAACGAGAAAACAGAGGGATTCTTGGTAGTTGAAATAGTACCTGCGGATCAGAACTCAGCAGGTGTACTACCAAAGGAAGGAGATCACGTGCACGTAAGGGGTGCGTGGGTAACCGACAAGCCAAAGGGATGGCACGAGATACATCCTACTTGGAAGGTAGTAGTTCAATAGTTTCACTGCTGATCGACTCTTCAACTCTTATTTTTTGTCTAGCCCATTATCTTTGAGGAAACAACTTTTCAAAGATGTCCTTTATTTCTTGAGTTAGTAAGTTCTAATCGTTAGTTTTTATTAGTAAATTTTTTTGCATTTAAGCCATCATCGAAAATATGTTATTGATTAGTGGTAAATTTAATATCAATATTGATTCGGTGATTGGCAAACCAAAAAAAATTAACAACTACCGTAAACCTATTAGTAAAACACTTGGGAATGCTTCAGGATTCTCTAAACAGAATCTGTAAGATTTTTTTGTCGGTTCAGAATGCAGGAGCGTACTAAATTAATACATATCTCGCTTTTTTCGTCCAAGAATTGCATTCTTTTACATGTGTGACATTCAAGATGAGAACTATTTATTAAATGAAATATTTCCGTTGTATTTAAAATAACTTAAATC
>JARBAW010000010.1 GCA_029237505.1 Nitrososphaerales archaeon | reverse complement strand
TATTCCCGCATTTACTTGGTTCTTCAAGAACTCTAAAGCTTTTACTCCTTCTGTACTATTGTACGCAGGAAACCAGTAAGTTCCATTCTCAGGATGACCAGTTTTTTGTTTTACTATCTCGCCACCCTGCATCCAAAGATAAGGGTACCACATATCAGGAGAATGACTGGCGCCCACAAGATGCATGGCCTCAATTCCTCTTCCTTGAGTTGAATCTCCAATTTTCTTTGATGCCTCAAGGAAGCCATCCCAAGTAGAAAGCGATTGTGGATTTATATCGCTTTGATTGAGGATATCCTTCCAATACCACATTGCCCTTACATCTGTCCATGCCCAAATTCCATATACCTTGCCATTGTACATGCCACCGTCCCAGTTGGTTTTATACCATTCAGAGGATCGGTTCCAAGAATTTGCAAAATCGGTCAGATCTGACAGGAAACCGCCTTGGGCAAATTCGCCAAGCCAGATCTGATCGACAGAAATAAGATCAATGGGAGTCTTTCCGGCCATCGCAGTTAGGACCTGTTTGCGAGTATCCGCATATGGTAACACACGATAATCAATATTAATCGTCATGTCTGGATGTTTTTCTCTTAATTTAGCTAGCGCATCAGCAAACAAAGCATCCCATCTTTCTTTTGGTTCTGCCACTATTGCGGTAAGTGTAACTTGGGTGGGCTGTTGTCCTTGAACTATTTTAAGTGGGGGCAAGCTTGGCCCTCCCACAACAATAACTACTAGAACTAATACTAAAAAGAGTTTAAAATTCTTGCGTGAGCATTTGTTAATGGAAATTCTGCCAGTTGTGGATTTACAATCATTATCGAATCTCATAGAATCGATTTTTCTCATTACTAATATTTAGAATGGATGCTTTTAAGTATTGACAAATTTTTGGGTGAAAATTTGCAATAACAGATTTAGTCTGACCGCTAAATGTACCGTTGCTATCGTAAAGGACAAAATTGATCACTCAAGGTCTTCCGACCGGCCTCTTATATGATAATAATCAAAAATTAATATGACATGCATAAAATCAATTCAAACAGAAGGGAATAATGTGACAACTCTAAGCATAAGAAATCTAACCAAGAAATATGGCGAATTAACTGCATTAGAAAACTTCTCACTAGAAATAAGCTCTGGCGAGTTCATGGTTTTACTTGGGCCTTCTGGATGTGGCAAGACCACAGTATTGAGATGCATTTCGGGATTAACTGATATTACTGGCGGAGAGATTTATATTGGAAACGAACTGGTGAACAAAATTCCACCAAAGGATCGTGATGTAGCTATGGTTTTTCAAAACTATTCACTTTATCCTCACATGAATGTCTACGATAATATTGCTTTTCCATTAAAAATGAGAAAAGTGCATAAAGACAAGATAAATGAAAGTGTACACAAAATTGCAAGACTACTTAACATCGAGAATTTACTTGACAGGAAACCAAAGGAAATTAGTGGGGGTCAAATGCAGAGGGTGGCTCTGGGTAGAGCGCTAGTTAGAGAACCGAAAATCTTCCTGATGGATGAACCCCTCAGTAATTTAGATGCCAAGTTGCGTACAGAAATGCGAGTCGAGATAAAGAAATTGCAAGAGAAAGTAGGAGTTACAACACTTTACATTACTCATGATCAAGCCGAGGCAATGAGCATGGCCGACAATATCGGTGTGATGGATGCAGGAAAATTATTGCAATTAGATTTTCCTCAGAAAGTTTACACTGATCCCGCTAATCGATTTGTAGCTAGTTTCATCGGCGTCCCTCCCATGAATTTTCTAAAATTTAAAATTGTAAAAGAAGATTCATTGTTACTCAAATTTGATGGTTATAGCTCTTATCAACAAGATAAAAGATCCATTATCAAAATTCCCGAAACGTCAGCAGAAAAACTGGGCAATTTCACTACGGAAACAGTATTTCTGGGAATTAGACCAAAGGACATCATTTTGTTAAAAGATGGCGATGATTTTGATGGTTTAAAACTTAAAGGGGAAACAACATATGTCGAGTTGCTTGGGGATGATTCAATTGCAGAAGTTAGAATTGGAGATAGCTTGCTCAAGATATCTAACGTATCTTCAAGGAGTGTGATTCCCATTGTAGGAAAAGAGGCCGCTATTGGAATAAAGTATGATAGAATAAGGTTATTCACGAACTCAGGTGAGAGGGTTCACATCATATTGGAATGATTGACATCAATTAACTTGCGTTCTATTTATTTCCACATCGGTACTATCTTTCGTTGTTACCATGAAAGGAAATTCTTAATAGCGATAAATTGATCATTACACTGATCTACAGATGTCAAAAGTGTACAAGATTTCTGCAGTAACGCTATTAATTAGAGATATGAAAAGATCCTGCAATTTTTATTCAAAGATACCAGGTCTCAAAACAGTATATGGCGGATCTGAGGATTCTTTTACATCTTATGAAATCGGAGAAAATTCCTCTGTATATTTAAATCTTGAATTATCAAAATTGAGCAATAATTATGAACATGGAGATTCAAAGAATCTGTTGAGAGTCATCCTATACGCAGATGATGTGGACAAATTATACACTTGTTTCAAAAATGATCAAATCATTTCGCACTTGATATCATTTGAAAGTGAGCCTTCCAATGCTTCTTGGGGAGAACGATACTTCCACATACGGGATCCAGATGGATATATTATTTCATTTGCGCAACCGTTAAAGGCATAGGAACGACGAGTGGAGTAATAGTTCAGGATAAATTCATTTTAAATCGCGACTCAAAATTATCTAGTTTTGATTTCACGGTCGCTGTTCCTTTGAAAATGATGTCTCGTCTATCTGATTATCCCAAGACGATGCTAGTTCGCATTACTTTTCCTGTAGGGTCCACGGCTTCTCTTACGAGCCTTCTCTTCTTCTTGTTTTCTTTTTACTAGTTCAGTTTCCCTATCCAGCGACTCTTTACTAAAGTTAAGATTATATTTTTTCTCCCGTTTGTATTGATTGTCTTTTATTTGGAATCTCTTGGCCTTACCCTGGTTGGTCACACTAATGTAAGATTAGAATAGATTAATAATGTTTCCAAAATCTACTAAACCATAAATCCTTGATGTGATTTCACGTCAAATAACTAACCTTATTCTTACGGACATATGTTATAGGTTACAATAAGACCAATGAATAAAACAAAGTCATAACAATAGCATTACCTCCGACCAATGAAGCGTACCTTAGTTTTTGGGTATCTTTTAATATTCTTTCTCTAGTTTTCTTAATTTTCAATTTCACAATCATTGTTGAAGATAAGCGTTAAAAAAAGTATCTCCAAATTCAATCCAAATCTTATAGCAATCATATATTGAATTTTACATTCAGATTTATGATATGCTAATTGCTGCTCTTGAAACTACTTCAGATAGTGCGGGATGAACATGTACAGTCCTTGAGATATTGTCAATAGTTGCGTCACCACTTTTCATTGCTACAAGTACCTCGTGAATAAGTATCGAAGCTTGACTTCCTATAATATGGCATCCAAGGATTTTTCTGTCTTTCTTGCTGACTAAGAATTTTACAAAACCATCTGTGTCCTCCAATGCTTTACCCATTGCAGTATCAATGTACCGATAAGTTGATTTCTCGTAATCCGTCTTTCCACTTGACTTTAATTCCTGTTCTGTATATCCTACTCCAGCAACTTGAGGAGAACCGAAAATTGCATGAGGCATTGCACTGTAGTCAACTTTTATTTTTTTCTTGCTATTTAATATATTGTAAAAAGCATATTGGGCCTCCAAATTTGCACTGTGTCTGAACTGATGGCGTCCGATTATATCACCTAACGCATATATTCCATCTACATTCGTAGCGAGAGTTCCATCTACCTGAATGAATCCATCATCATTTATCTCAACTCCCGTTTTTGGTAAATCAAGAGTATCAGAATTCGGAATACGTCCTGCAGCTACCAAGAGTCTATCAGATTCAACTTCTTGATTTTTTTTCGAGCTGGATCTCGTTAATGACACTACGAACTTTCCACTTTTGTTAGTTACCAAACTAGGGGTACAATCTAAATATAAATTGTATTTTTTTGAGAAAACTTCTGTGAATTTTTTTGATATTTCTTCATCTTCTTTCGGCAGTAAGTACTTACCGCGATGGATGATGTTAATCTTTGTCCCCAGTGACCCGAAAAAATGACCAAGTTCAGCAGCTATGTATCCTCCACCAATAATTGTTAGGACTTTTGGTTGCTCACGAAGTCGAAGAGCCTCATCACTGGTGATGTAATTCGTACTGCTCAAACCTTTGATATTAGGGACTCTAGGCCTAGTTCCCGCAGCAATTAGAATTCTATTGGCAGATATTTTCTGGTCGCTTACTAATACAATCTTATCACCAACAAACTTGCACTCTGACGAGAACAGTTTCGGATTTTCTGTATCGTCCAGAGATTGTCTAATGTCACTTGAGTCTGAATCAATTATGCTAGTTACTCTCTCGACTATTTTCTGAAAATCAATAGAGAATTTCTCAACATTTATACCAAAAAGATTTGCGGATTTTATTATTTCAACAACGTCTGCGCTGTGCAGCAAGAGCTTTGATGGGATGCAACCTCTATTA
>JARBAW010000078.1 GCA_029237505.1 Nitrososphaerales archaeon | reverse complement strand
GTAACTAGATCACAAATGTTTAGTAAAGGAAATAAGAAATCAAAATGGAAAATGGATTATGATGACACTATTTACAAGATTTATGATTGGAACGGAAATCTAGCAGCATATTTCTTTCCAAACTACGAGCTGGAAGAAACTACAGACATTGACGATGAGATTATTGAAAAACTGAACAAACAACATGAAAGTGTTAGAGGAGGCAATCTGCTTTTCCCTATGGCAAAATTGAACGTACTTGATAAGGAGAAGGCATTGAGTTTGGACTCTACAATTTTAGCATTAGAACAATGCCTTCAACGAGTCAAGATATGGAAGGAATGGATACTAAATAATCATATAAAATTTGAGATTACTGGGAGTGGAGTACATACATCAAGGGAGGATAGGGAGATGCTATCAATTGCAATTGGAATAAGGTCTGATATAATATTAGGAGAAAAAGAAATCCTTGTTGTAATAACTCCACTATTAGATGAATTACATACAGTAGGATTATTGTAGAAATTTTCTATCGTATGTTGATAACTAAACAATATTTCAGTTCTTAAAGATAAATTCTAATTTCGATACAACATTCCAGATCTCAGGAAATACAGATACGAATGAGAGTGAGCAATCCATCACAATATATCTAAACGTAGTAAAAGAAGGCGAAGAAGGAACATCATAGATATGTTCTTCGTGACAACGTTCAATTTAGGTATTTAGTCATCAGTGCTCGGCGAGGTACTAGCGATATAAAGTAATGGTTCTGCATTATCGTCAGGATCTCCACTAAAGTAACCGTGCCCATTCCCATCGCAATCTGTATTTTGCTTAGAACCGAGGTTTTTGAGCGCATTCAAGATATCTGATGGCAATGCACTCGGATGCTCTGATTTGTATAACGCAACAGCGCCAGTAACATGAGCTGTTGCAGCACTTGTACCGCTAAATGACATGTAAGAATCTCCACTAGTCGTTGTTTTGACAAGTACTCCTGGCGCAGCAAGATCTACAACAGGACCGTAATTACTAAAACTAGCAAGAGTATCATCTTTACCCGCTGTGGTTGCTGTAGATGATAGTCCACCACATTTTCCATCCGTGTCAACAATTGCTGATACTGCTATTACTTCTGGGTAGCTTGCAGGAAATACATTAGAGGCATCAATTCCTTCGTTTCCAGCTGCTGCTGCAAAAGTTACTCCAGCCTCCACAGATCTAATTATGGCATTATGAAGCGCGTCATTTTTTCCTACAGCTCCAAAGCTTAAATTAACAACATCTATCTCGTCAGCATGTTCAGTAACATAATCAATTCCCTTTATTATATCTGAACTGGAACCCATACCATTATTATCAAGTACCTTAATGGCCCATAACCTAGCCCCTGGCGCTATGCCTACTACTCCTTCAGAATTATCTTTGGCTGCTGCTACTCCAGCAACAGCAGTACCGTGCCCATCATCATCGTTTCCGTTACTTGTTCCTGGAACAAAAGTTACTTGTTTGTATACATTAAGGTCAGGATGATTCAGATCTATTCCTGTATCTAAAATTGCTATGTCTGCGTTTACAGAACCGCTACCATCACCGGATTTAGTCGAACTCAAATCACCGTCAATTCTATTCACACCAGTTGGCAAACTCTGAGCAAATACTTTTACCATCACATCCGGTTGTACATAATCTACATTAGGATTTTGCATTATTGCCTCAAGTACCTCCTCATTAGGCACATTAACAGCAAATCCGGGTAAAACATGATCAAAGATATGTTCTACTGTTGCTCCTTCACTCTGGACCTTGCCAGCCAGAGAATGTACGGATGATAGAAAATTATCCTTCATAACTACGATGTAATCGTTGGGTATTTTTTCACCCGTTGCTTCTCTTAATTTGTTTGCAAAATTTTGAGCTTCATCTCTAATTTCATCTTTTTTGTCTTGTAATGCTGTCACATCGAAGCGTTGCCCTTCTGCCTGTAATAAAGAAACTTGTGATATTGAAGCAAGTACACTGAAAGATAATATCAGGACCATCAAGATAGTGGATATAGAAGCTCCATTTTTCCAAAAGCGCATAGTCTCATGTCAAAGGCAATCTATAATTAATCTGAATTTAGAAACATCATTACTTAAATTTGTTCTAACTAAATGCTTCTTTACAAAGTTGTAAGTACTGATTTGAAATTCGACATGAATACATCATATCTAAACATTGATCCCAAAAGAGGTTCTTTATTGCTTTAACCTTTTTGCAATTTTCCGGAGTTTTACGTCTGCTTGACGATATCGTTTTGATTCTGCTTTCATTATTCTAAAATAAAGTGTATGACCATCAAAACCCGCAATGAGGATCTTTGGTAAATAGTATTTCTTTTTATTTATAATACCCTTTTCTGTAACAATAAATTCTCCCTCTACTTGTTGAACCTCGCCCAAATCAAAATCATCCACTCCACTTGCCTTCTTTTTGAGGAAATCATCCCACGCAGTGTTTAGGATCATAGATAATTTACTACAATATTTCTTATATCGATTTGAAGTTGTCATCTAGTTCAAACCTTTTACTTTTGTGAAATTATGCGAAGGCAACACATATTTTTTCCATGATCTTATAGCTTTATCATTGCACAGGAAAAGCTTAAAAAAGATGGGCTCAAATTTAGAATTTCTTAAAAAATATCAAGAATATATAAATCAATTCATATCTAGGATGTAATTCGATAAGAATATCTAAAAAGATATATATAATTTGTTTGACAATAATAGAGTAACCTAAATACCGACTGGGATTTGGCGGCCGTATTTGTTCATCACAAAAAATGTCAAATCCCAGTTGTTTATTGTTTTACGGTACGGTTGGTGGTTTAAATAGATTTTGTGAGAACTAATAATTCTACATTAGATATTAAAAATGCAGTTAACACATGATTATTTGGTCTCACACGTTCGATAGTAATTGATAGCAGCTACTCATCTCCTTCAACAATTCTAGTTCTATTTATACGATAAAGGACACAAGATGGTATGTTAGTGAATAATGTTGTAACAGATGACCTTAGTTCATTAGATATACCACAAGGATTGATAGACTTGCTGGCGAAAAATTCC
>JARBAW010000077.1 GCA_029237505.1 Nitrososphaerales archaeon | reverse complement strand
ACTGTTTCCAGCAAAATAACCAACGAAATGAGGTCTTAAATAAATATAGAATTTCACATGACAATGTAGATGTGAAAATCAATGACATGCCTTTGACTAAGACAGCTCATGCATCGTCGATACCATATTTTAGTATCAGATATGTTCATTAACTTTCAAAATTAACTATCTGCCAAAAAGTACCAACCCAAGTATAATTCCGGAGACTGATATTGCAATTATTGCGAATCTTTTCTTCGTGTTAAATAATTGCCCCATGCTCCGATTGCCAATATCTCGAACACTCATCATAATAACGAGGAAAAAATACTTAATAACACTTACATGTTGTTAATTAAAAATCGGTTAATGGATATCAGACTATTTCCTTTGGCATTAGATCAGGTTTCGTTTTGTTCTCTAAAAAGTCACGAAGTCCTGTGCTATTTTTCGAATTCAATTGAATCGTATCACAAGGCTTGTCATCTATACATATTACTGTAACACAATTTCTCTCATGATTACACGTAAGAGTCATTTTTCCGCTATGCTGGGCATTAGCAATGTCTGTTGTTTCTGTCAGTAGGAGGAAAATGAGATTAAAAGACAAAGCAGAAATCAACATCAGGTAATTGGAATTAGCCAGCATTGCATATATTATGTGTAACAATTGATATATCTAATTGCGTTCAATGTTATAGTAAAATGATTAACTTCTATTGAACGGAATTAAGAATATGGATGAACCTCAGTTTCTCCCGGACACAACTACAGTCATATTGACGTTTTAACTTAGATTAAATTACCAGTATTCAAATTGTTAATCTATCATTGAACATTGATGATAAAAACAACAGTCTGTCTGTTGAATTAGATAATGTACGTCTTCGTAACCCAACTATGCTTGCCTCGGGTATCCTGGGGATATCTCAGAGTATCTTTGAAAGACTATACCGTGAGAATATTGGAGCAGTAGTGACAAAATCTATCAGTGTAAGCCCAATGAAAGGTTATCCAAACCCTACTGTAATTCCTCTTGGCGGTGGCAGTTATCTAAATGCTGTAGGCCTATCAAACCCGGGTGTAGATGCATTTTCAAGAGAGTTGTCTCATAATAAAAATATTCCAATTTTCATTAGTCTTGTTGGTTCCTCTGAAAAGGAATTTTCTAGAATGGTCAAGACGTTTGATTCCTTGAATATTCTTGGATATGAGATTAACCTTTCTTGTCCCCATGTGTCCAAAATGGGTATGGAGGTAGGGGATGATCCAGAAGCTGTTAACAAGATTGTAAAGACTGTAAGAATGAATACCAGTAAGCCTATCTCGGTTAAGGTAGGAGTGGGTTCTGTCGATGTCATAGAACTTGCGAGGGTGGCTATAGATGCAGGGGCAAATATTATCACGGCCATTAACACCTTAAGGGCAATGAGCATTGACATTGAAACAATGATGCCCATTTTGAGTAATCGTATCGGAGGTTTATCTGGCAATGCGATAAAGCCAATCGGAATAAGATGTGTTTACGAAATATCAAAAAAACTTGAAGTACCTGTTATAGGATGCGGTGGTGTATCGTCTTGGAGGGATGTGATAGAGTATATGATTGCAGGGGCAACTGCAGTTCAGATTGGCAGTGTACTTGGATCTAGGGGGCCCAGAATTTTCAATCAAATTACAAAAGCACTTTTGAACTATGTTGAAAACAAGAATTTAAAAAATATTAGCGAGATAATTGGCATTGCACACAAGTATTGATACAAGAAGAATCGTCCGTATCGAAGAAATCGTTTCTGAAACGCCGACTGTTAAAACACTTGTTTTTAAAGATGATTTAAGCTATGCTGCTAGACCGGGTCAATTCCTGATGGTGTGGATTCCGCGAATTGAAGAAATTCCGATGAGTGCAATGATAAATTTCAAAGAAGGATATGCAGCCGTTACAATCAGGAAATCTGGCGTTGGCTCCACGGCGTTATTTGAGAGAAAGGAAGGAGATGTGATTGGTCTTCGCGGCCCTTATGGAAACGAATTCGCATTAGGGAAGAATTACAAGAAAATATTGATAATAGGCGGTGGAACTGGATTGGTCCCATTGTTGAGGTTGGCATCATTCGCAATCAAGAAGCGATTGAATATTACTATGGTGTTAGGCGCGAGATCCAAGAAAGAAGTATTCTTTGAGAAGATGGCAAGAAAACTTCTGGAACCTGTAAGATCTTCAGTGAAAATCTGTACCGATGACGGTAGTTATGGATTGAAAGGAACAACTGTTGATATAATGAGCACTTTGCTGAGAAATAATACTTTTGACTGTGTCTATACTTGTGGACCTGAATTAATGATGAAAGGCGTCGTAGATTTAGCCAACAAGAATTCAATACCAGTTCAAGCAAGTTTAGAACGCTATATGAAATGCGGAATAGGAATTTGTGGAAGTTGCTGTCTTGACAGCTTGCTAGTTTGTCAGGACGGCACCGTGTTCAATGGTAAACAGCTCTCAAAGATGCTTGATTTTGGTATCTCATATAGAGATAAAGACGGTCAAAGAATTTGTTATAGTTAAAAGACACTCATAATCATTGACGAATCAGATAGAGTAAACTTGTTGCATATCGCGATTTAGTTTTGTGTTTGTCAATATTTATCAATCTAGCAAATAGTGATACTTATCTAGTTAGTTTTTATCTAAATGTGCAACTAGATTCATGTTCTAAAATGAAGAATCGCTCGGAGATTGAAATAATGGCTGCGATCCTGAATGCAGCCGTATCAAATTGGGAATACAAGACTACTATTATGATTAATGCCGGTGTTTCTCATTCTCAGCTAACCCGTTATCTGATGACTGCAGTTGACAGGAAACTAATGGAATATTCTGAGATCACAGGATTATACAGAACTGCAGAGGCAGGATTGATCTTTATAAAAAAACACGAAGAAATGTGTCGAATCTTCCCGGCTATAGCAGATTTGCCCGAAGTATCGCATAATAATAACTTTGTTGTAAAAGAGTCTCTTCAGGAATAAACATCATCACGTGGGATCACACCAGTATAGATCAATTAATCAATCTGGAATTTTTATAAATTGTTGACTTTGTAATCTGTGAAATAGAATATTTGAGATTTACATATTCATATAAATTCGTTTATTACTATTCTGGGGTAATGATAGTATTTTGTTGCGTTAAGCTAGGAAATAGATTGACGTTAAATCAAGTTACCATTGACTTTTTAGCTTTTGCTTATTTTTGAACCAATGTAGTCTGAAAAATCAGAATGCCTAAACAATGAATGATATTGAAGATTCTCACGTTCCAGTAAATTTTCTTCTGCTTCTCTGTCAATTACGCAAAAAATATGGATGTTACTAACCCCATGTTTCTGAAGTGCAGATACCGCATCAAGCGCACTTTTTCCAGTTGTTATTACGTCATCGACCACCGCCACAGGATCCTTCACTATGCCTTCAATCATTTTTTCAAGGCCATATGTCTTGACATTCTTTCTGACAAAGAATCCTGAAATTGTGTTTGGCAATCTCAAATGATAGCAAGAGCATACAATTGCAGTAGAAATAGCAATAGCTCCAGACTCCAAACCGCCTACCGACATTATTTTTGGATCAATCCTTGATATCTGGGCAAGCATCAGTTCGCCGATAAGAGCAGCACCCTCAGGCTCGTTGACAATAGACTTAATATCGTAGTAGAATTTGCTTTTTCTGTTGCTAGATAGAGTTACATCTTTAATAATAATCCCTCTTTCCTTTATAATTTCCTTGAGTCGCTGATGCTTAACCTCAATAGTCATATCCAAAGTTTAGTTGCCTCCTCATCTTGTATATGTTAATTAATAAAAAGATAACCACGGGTAAATTAGTATTCTAATACAAATCCGTCAATAATCTAGGTGGGACGAAATTCAGATACCTGATGTCCACATCTTTTCCTGTTAATCAAAATTATATATTCGAGGAACAAATAATTGTGCTAACTAATGACTAAAAATATACCGGGAGCGCTGAATGATTGGCACTCCAATGTTGTCAGTAAGATGGCAACAAATGATCCATCAAAGTTAGCTGAATATGCGTTGCACATTTCTCGTATTGTTGCATATGATAATTTGGTAATAAGAGATGAATTGGCAAAAATTGATGAAATTGGTAGAAAGGTTGCAAAGTCACTGAAAACTTCATCAGAATTTAGACCGACTCAGTTCATTGAAAAAATTAATCATCAATTATACAAGGTTGAAAATTTTAAGGGTAACAGGGATGACTATTACAACCCTTCCAATAGTTTGCTAAACACGGTAATAAAGAGAAAAACTGGAAATCCTATCACACTATCAATATTGTATATCCAATTGGCCAAATCACTGAACTTTACACTTTATCCAGTAAATTTTCCTTCCCACTTTATGGTAAAACATGTTCTAGACGATGAAGAAAATGAGATTATTATAGATCCATTTAACGAAGGCAGAATAATGGATGATTACTCATTAAAGGAACTATTGGATCATTTTTACCCAAAGATGAACATCGCCTTAACTAGAAAATTGGTTGATAAAGCCTCAAATCCCGACGTTATCATAAGAATGCTAAACAATCTCAAAACGAGCTTTTTTGAATGCCAAGATTTGGATAGCGCTGAGCTTGTAAATGAAATGATACTGGATATTAATGGAAATGACCAGCATGGGTTGAGGGACAAGGGAATGGTTTGTCTTCATAAGAGGCGACATGAAGAAGCGCTAAAATTCTTTAATATGTATCTTGACAAATTCCCAGAAGCCAATGATGTGGACACAATCTTAGAATTAATAAGAAAGATCAAAACAAGTGACCTATGACATGTCTTTAGATTCCGAATTACTTGATATTATGAGGAAGATAGTCGTCTGTTCAAATGACATTGATTTGAGTAAGAAAACTGAGAATACGGTGTTCTTACTTTTTGTAGAGGAATCACAAGGTTCAGCTGGAGGTAGAATAGGCGGAGCAGGATTTAGAAGAATAGGTAGAATTAGCTGTTTTCATATATCTGAAGTTGGTGTAGAAAAGATATTTGAGACCAGTGATGATATGAAAATCTCAAAGTTCGAAATACCATTGAGTGCAGTGGCAATGGATATCAAACTTTCCGATGGAGTTTCAAAAGTGGTTCAGGGTATTGTGGATGACGATTTAGTAAAGACTTATCTTGCGTTGATACACTAGAAGGTAAAATAATAATAATTCCTGTCACCAGTTAAATGGTTCTATGTGTAGGATATTGGATTGCTAAAATACCATCAACACTATTATGATTAAAAACGGTCAGGCACAATTCTATTAATATAGAGTTATTTAATTTTGAAACTGGCACTATCAATCACAATATAAATTGGGATTGCTAGTAATAAAAAGAAAATTGAATACTCTTAACAAGTCTATAGCAGTTTTTGATTCTGGACTAGGATCCCTGTCTGTCATCAGGGGGTTACGTAGTCAGATTTCAAAGGAAAACATCATTTATTATGCAGATAAAAAAAACTTCCCATATGGTCAGAAATCAGTTGATGAGCTTGAGCAAATTATGGCAGAGACCGTCAATAATTTATCCAGTTTTGATCCAAAACTAATTGTTGTTGCATCAATCACCCCTTCAATACAAATGTTGGATAAGATAAAATCAATGAGCCAAATTCCAATTTTGGGAGTTTCAATTCCCTTAAAAGATGCCTCCAGATTGACTAAAAAGAAACATATTGGAATTCTAGGAACTAAGGGAACTATACAAAGCAAAGAGCTTGATGAACAAATCAAATCGGAAGTTCCACAAGACATATTTGTTACAAAGTTTGATGCGTCAGAGTTAATTGAGATTATTGAGAAAGGACTTTTTCTTAGGGACGATGATCATACAATTAGAATCATTTCCAAGTACCTGGAGGGTTTAAAAGATACAAATTTGGATGTGTTGATTCTGTCCAGTACACATTTGTCATTTATCAGATCTCATCTTGAATCTATGTATCCTTCAGTAAGGATCATTGATTCTGCGCTAAACGCAGTAAAAGAGATAAGACAATTTTTAAAATCCAAAAACATTCTCAGAAAAAATGGGTTGGGCAGGATGAGGATAATTGTGAATGGGAACAAGGATGAATTACAAGAAACACTGAGGGAAATGGGTTTGTCAGGAAACGTTGAGAGTTTTCACAAAGAATGAATTTCAAGTCCGTATCTGCATTCCTTCGGCCATGTATAGATAACGATTATGTTAAATATTCTTAAATATCCTCTTTAGAAGATGAAAGACCGACCCAATTGGGACATCTATTTCATGTTGCAAGCTGAAATAGCGAAGTTGCGATCAAACTGCTTGAGTCGTCAGGTCGGTTGTGTAATTGTAAAGGACAATAGACAAATTGCCACAGGCTACAATGGCACACCGTCAGGAATTAAAAACTGTTTTGATGGAGGTTGTCCGAGATGCCTAGATAAGCAGAATAATAAGCTAAAGTCAGGTGAAAATCTCGAGAGATGTTTTTGCACTCACGCAGAAGCAAATGCAATAATGCAATGCGCGCTCTTCAGAACAGGAAGCACCAAAGGTTCTACTCTTTACTCTACCTTTGCACCGTGCCTTGAATGCAGTAAAATGGCGATAAGTGTCGGTATAAGCAGGATTGTTATTTTAGACTCTTATCCCGAAGACGGAATTTCAATACTAAAACAGGCCAAAGTTGAGATTTCAAAGTTAGAGAAAGAACAGGTATTATCCTGGATTTCGGACTTGAACCGGATAAATACTTGATTGCCTTTACCTTTTGGTTAACTTTCATCCCCCTTTAACAAGAATTGGTGTAATTTCTTAAAATTGTTATTTAATATAGATTGGAGCCGGCTCGATTTATCGTACCAAGGCAACTGATTTATAAAATTAATTAGTAATTATTTAATGCAATGAATCTTGTGAAATTAGTTAGTTCAAAATTAGTGCTCAGTTCTGGTTTATCAGAAACAAAGTTAATACATATTATTTATTGGTTGGTGCCTTTTGTGTGTGTCATCAAGCAGCACCAACCATCCTACAATGAAGGGTACCTTTATAGGTAAAAATGATAAATGAGAACTTGGATTTAAAAGTTCTCCGATTTCGCTCTATGATAGGTATTACAGGTAGGTAATTACCATTAAACCGCTGTAGACATTAGAGAACCAAACACAGAAAGATATATTAGATTCCGAACATTCGTTAAAATATGCCCAATTCAGAACGAGAAATGTATGTTTGCTTTTCAAAAGAAGAGATTAGCATATTGGAAGAATTTGCCAAAAACAAGGGAATGTTGAATGTTAGTCAGGCTTTAGAATCTCTGGTAAAAGAAAGAATTAGTGAAAATTAAGTTTCTTTTTAGGCTTTAAGTAATTTCTAAAAATTTATGGCTTGTCCTTTGATTTTGTGCCAATGTCAATAATCTCATCTACATCTGAGACGAAAATTTTTCCTTCACCGGCAAGTCCGGTGCTTGTGCTTGCAAGTATCTTGTTCACAACTTGTTCAACCAGTGAATCATCAACCACAGTAAAGATAGTTAAGTTGGGGTTAAATTCGGGTGTATAAAGGGATGTACCTCTACCTGAATGCACTGCAGCAGGAGGATTTACACCTCTTCCTTTTGAATCAAAATAGGTAAAACCACCAATGTTCAATTCTTTCAATGCAGAGAATGCATCTGACATTTTTGACTGAGGAATAATTGCATCTATTCTTTTCATAGTTACTAGTGTATTCTGCTGCTTTTATTAAAATTTTCTTATCTAAAAAACAAATTTAGCCAATTTTGGAGGGAAACTCGTTTAAATTCACAAACAACTCAGAGTCAATACTAGAAAAGTCGGTGATCATTGATGAATTATTGTGCCTTTTCTATTGGTAAAAACTCCCACTAGTATAACAGCTATTCCGATAGCGATAATCATGATGTCCGCAGGGATCAGAATGGCGGCTACCTGATTAACCATGCCATAAACGACTAACATGATTCCAAATACGGTTAAAGATATACCTGATATCACTTCACCATTAAATCCTGTTCCAACCATGTCATTTATCACCGATGTGTATCAATAAAAATCATTTCATTGAATAGTTTAAACTATTCTGATCTCATTCTTTCTGACCGTTTCTTCCATGCAAATAACATGAAGATGAAAGGTATAGTCATTACCGTTGTTGCAATTAGCACTGGCTGTACTATCCCTATGTCTACAGGTGAGCCAATTAACATAAAGTATGGAAAAGGATATAGTCCTGATACAAAAAACCACATGGCAACAATTAGTGCGATATATGGCAAATTCTTTTTTACAAATGAAACATTCTTAATTTTTTTTGAGCTACATCTTTTACAAATAGTTCCCTGCCTGTTTACACAAGATGTACAAACAATTTTTGAACATATCACGCAAGGCTTACTACCGAATCTTGATCCACATATATCACAAGTTGTCAACTTGAAAAATATAAGGCGACAATAAGTAATAATGTTTTACCGATTAGGGCAATCAATTGACACTAAATTGAAACTAATAGAAGTACGGTTCCAGTCTCTGGGCCTAATACCTAACCGCTTGTTGTTGTAGTTGTTTGGGTTACATTTCTCAAGGATGGTGGGGTTAGCAAAACACTCTGATCTCTGATAACTTCCTGGTAGGGTAAATCATACTCCTTTCTCAATTCTGCCTGTTGTTCATTAATTCTTTCAGCAGAGAAAGAAGGTCCAATATGTCCAAACATTGCATATGCAACTATGATAACTGCCAGGGACAAACCCATTGCAAGTATACTCCATGCTACACCTTTCATATGGAAGTAGCCTCCTCCGGATTGAATCTTGTCGTCATGGGAAGACATGTTGAAGTTAGCTGATGCAAGTGCTTAAAAGTATTTGGATCAATTCTATTGTCTTGTTTGCATAAGTGATTTTCAACGGATAATGAATAAAAACTCGGTTTGATGAATATGTCTAAATGATTGAAGAAAAATTAAGTGCTATCGGCATAAAGCTAACCGGTCCTCCGAAACCTATTGGTTCCTATATTCCAGTAGCGCAGAGTGGGAATTTGATTTTTGTTTCTGGCCAAATTCCATTGGTTCAAGGAGTATTGCCAGAAAAATACAAGGGCAAGATTCCAAGCAATGTTTCCATGAATGATGCAGTTGAGGGCGCAAAACAATGTACTATCAACGGACTAGAACAAATCAATAAACTGCTGGGTAATTTAGAAAGAATCACCAAATTTATTAAAGTAACAGGGTATGTGAATTGTGATCCTACTTTTAAGGATCACCCCAAAGTTATCAATGGTGCATCAGATTTTTTACTGGAAATATTTGGTGAAAAGGGTAAGCATACCAGGGTTGCTGTCGGAGTAAATAGTCTTCCCCTTGACAGCGTTGTAGAAATTGATATGATTTGTGAAGCACAATAGAAATTGCCAAATTCTCAAACGGCTTTTTCTCGCCTGATGTAGTGGAGAACCCTACCGTTTGGAAAGATTGTGCGAGTTGTAAAAGCAAAGAACAAAACTCATATTTGCCATGTGTTAAATTTGATTTGTATTGGATATACTTGAAGGCAACAACCTTGCATCAAATCTCTT
>JARBAW010000076.1 GCA_029237505.1 Nitrososphaerales archaeon | reverse complement strand
TTCAGGAGTAGAGTTGTCTGTAACGTTTTCAGATACCGGGAATTCAGGAGTAGAGTTGTCTGTAACGTTTTCAGATACCGGGAATTCAGGAGTAGAGTTGTCTGTAACGTTTTCAGATACTGGGGATTCCAGCGATTTGAGCTGGTTTGTATTATTGTTTGAAAGTATTGAAATTGTGGGATTTGTATTTTCATCACTAGGTGTTTGCCCAATAATTACGCTGAATGAAGTTTCTGCTCTATTACCTGATTTATCTGTTGCAGTACACGTTACCTGATTTAGACCTAAAGGAAACGTGCTCCCTGAAGGAGGATCACATATTGTGAGGGCATTGCCATCTACTGTGTCTGAAGCATTTGCATCATAAGTAATCGTTGTACCTTCGAGATTCTCAGCCTGTCTGAGGATACTATTTGGAACTTTGAATATAGGGGGTGATGAATCTTTTACTGTTACATTAAACATTGCATAACTAACAAGACTGGTGACGGGATCTTTTGCTGCACATAATACTATAGTACTGCCCATTGGGAAAGCACTCCCACTGGCCGGATTACAATACACAGAAATATTGTCAGAACTAGTGCTCGTTGCATTTACCTGGAAATTTACCTGGGTCCAAGAAGGACTAGTTGCTCTAGCAATAATAAATTGAGGAGCCTCAACTAACGGTGGCTGCGTATTTATCACCTGTGTATTTTGACTGAAGCCAGTTTGAATTAGTATGATATTATAAGATAAGAAAAAAATAGCCACGAAACATCCAAGGAATTTTCCTCTTATCATAAACAGTTGCAAATTGATTGAACTAAATTTGCTTTAATAACTTTTTTCTTCTGATATCATTAGAAAACAAGATAAGTTATCCCTATTTTTTCATATATTCTAATAATGACTTTAATATTTTAAAATTCTCTTAATTTTTTTGCTTTAAAAATAGACGATCATAAAAATTCCAACATTTGACGTATTAGAGACTGTTATTACCTAATTTTGTTGTAGGCTTCAGAGATTTGGTTCTTTGCTGTTTCTAAATCTGACAGATTCTTGACCATGCAAGTTACCGGAACTTCAGTTCTACTTTTTCTAACAGAAATTATCAATGAATCTCCCTTAGGTTGCACATCTGCGAAAACTCTAAAATTCAAAGATTTTGCATAAGCTATCCTGTGTGGTCTTGGTTCTTCAATAACGTTATCGCCAAGAGAGTTGATAAATGCGCGCAGGTTGAGCAACAATTCTCTCGTTTCTTCCTTTAAACCCACTATATGACTTTCAAATGAATTACTTGCTTTTTCAGAATAAAAGCCAAAGTTGCTCACAGCTCAAATATTTATTCAGTAGTATTTTAACTATCATATTGTCTAGGGATTTTCTCAGAATAAGAAAAAATCATAACGGGTCATGGGATCTCGTCGAATCAGGATAATAAAAATTGAAATAGAGTATTATTATTTATGATTTCAATAATTGATGCGTGATCTAAAATTTTCAAAGTCAACCGCAATTTACTTTCTTCTAATTTTTACTCCAATTGCGGTCTTTCTGGAATTTTTGCATGTGGGATATATTATTTCGTTTGTCATAACTGCAATAGCGCTAATTCCTCTCTCAAAGTTAATTGGAGATGCTACCGAACATCTTTCTACGCATTATGGTTCAACTCTCGGTTCTCTTATCAATGTTACCTTTGGTAACGCGGCTGAAATAATTATTGCCATAGTTGCCATTAATGCAGGTTTGCTTGAACTAGTCAAGGCATCAATTACCGGTTCAATTTTAGGTAACATAATGCTTATTTTTGGTTTAAGTATGATCGCAGGGGGATTACGACAAAAAGAACAATTATTTAATAAAGAAAATGCAGGTTTGCAGTCGTCATTAATTTTCTTGGCGTTAATTGGTTTAGCTATTCCTACAATACTTTCAACTGCTATGATTGGCGGCACAGGGATTGAAAATCAATCAAAAATACAATTACTTAGCGACTCAGTGGCGATCTTGCTTCTCTTTGTGTATATTGTAGGAATCGTCTTTACTTTTTTCACGCACAAGCATCTTTTTGTTATGCCACACAGCAATTCAAGTGATCAACACAAGGGACATGATCATGGTCATTGGAGTAAGAGAAAATCATTTCTTATGCTTGGAGTAAGTATGATTGGAGTAATAGCAGTGAGTGAAATTCTCGTAGGCTCTGTCGAGGAAACAAGTAGGGAATTTGGCTTTGGAGAAATGTTTGTAGGGGCCATTATTGTAGGTATTGTTGGTAACGCGGCTGAACATAGCAGTGCTATTGTTCTTGCAAGAAAAGGAAAAATGGATCTGTCCATAGGAATATCCGCCGGCTCTGGTACACAGATAGCACTCTTCGTTGTTCCCATTTTAGTATTAGTAGGAATGGTACTTGGTCAACCGTTTACATTAGAGTTCACAATATATGAATTAGTTACTCTATTTCTTGCGGCCATCATTATGAATCTAATAGCCATTGATGGCAAGACTAACTGGTTTGAGGGAGTGATGTTAACTTCAGTTTACATTATAATTGCAATAGGATTTTTCTTCATTGGTTAGAGCTAACTTATTATGGACTATGAATTTGATGTTCTAAGAAAATAAAATAATGCCAAAGCTTATTTTGTGGATTTAGATTAAGAAAGAACAAATGGTATTATTTTTTGCAAGTCCAATCGGATTAGGGCATGCTACTAGAGATATTGCCATTTGCGAAGAATTGAAATTGTTGACCAGAGAAAATATATCAGTAATCACCGGCAGTCCAGCATACGATATTTTTCTTAACTACGGATACTCTACTGAGAATGTGTATGATCCTGAACTTTTTGATATAGACAGTTCGATGCAATTACGTTCACCTTTAAAATGGCTTCTTAAATATTTCATGTATTATAGAAGATGTAAACAAATTGCCACCGATTTTGTGAATAAGAGAGATGATCTGATAGTTAGTGATGAGGATTTCGCATCAATTGCCATAGGAGAAAAAAAGGACCATAAACGAGTAATGATTACAGACCTATTAGAAACTCATTTTCTTAGTGGTGTGCTTGCACCCATTGAATCAAGGATGAATAAGTCTATGCAAAATATGTTAGGAAAATGTAACCGTGTTATTATTCCTGATTTTGGTAAGGATGTGGATAATATCTCTTATGTGGGTCCAATAGTAAGAAAGTTAAGCACCGCTAATAGGGATCAATTGCGTAAGAAGTTTGGTATTGAAAAAAGAACGATATTAATTAGCATAGGTGGAACTAGCGCTGGGCGACATCTAATTGAAAAAGCATTAAATGCATACAACAAGTTAAGATTAGAAATGGATCTAGATTTGCTCGTCGCAACAGGACCTTCCTTATTAAAATTTGAAAATAAACACACTGAATTTAGAAACATCGGTTTTGTCAATAATTTACACGAATTCATTTATGCTTCCGATCTTGTAGTTTCTTTGGCAGGAAGATCGACAATAGATGAATCGCGGGTTTATGGCACTCCTGGAATTTTCATACCGATTAGGCATCATTTTGAACAAGAACAGAATGCAAGAAAATTAGGTTACTCATATGAGGATATATCAAGATTGGAAACCTTGATGCGAGAAACAATTGAAAATGGCAGACCTAACAATCCCAAAATAGAAAACGGCGCTCAAATTGCCGCCAAAATTATTATGGAAATGATATGATAATGAAGAACAATGCATAATGTTTCTGAATTATTAATCTAATTCAAATAATCCTACTTTTCTGACATCAAATATGTAGGCCTTCGGAGGGATTTGAACCCTCCTCGAGCGGTTTCTTCCAACAACATTTACTCTTGCTGTCCACAGCCGCCTATACTGACCAGGCTATACTACGAAGGCCATTCAACATTGGTTTGATATACTTAGAGTATATAACTGTTAGATCAACGATTTTTATACTCTAATGATATCTTTTAAAACAACTTGAACTCCTTTGTCTTCCAATTTTTTAGCCAATGCATTCATCCCAATTGAGTCACCTGCCAAATGCCCAAGAATTATTAAGTTGCCTTGAATGCCGCTTTCTCTCAATTTGGCCAAATCGTTATAATCAATATGAAAATAGAGGACGGTTGAAATTCCATTTTCAAAGTAACTTTTTGCTACTTGAAATCCACCATTGGTTCCAGCTGCAATTACTGCAACCCATTTTCCTACAAGTGAATCTGATTTACCGTAAACGACTTGAATCTTTGTTTCTGCTTTCCTAAATTCTGCTATTTCTTCCAAACCTATAATTAATTCGGATATCAAATGTGGATTTGTATCCTGTATCCTTTCCGAAATCACTCGCCTTGCAAATTCATCACATGGTTGATGAATGTTTACTAATGGCATATCCAATATCTTTGCAGAATCAACAACAGAGGAATATATCTGAGTATGATTACGAAGCTCTATTCTCCTCTTTAATTCCGAAACAGAATTTTTGGCTGTATTTTCAGGAATGCCATTTTCCCTCATGTATTCAAGATGCCTATCAATTAATTTGTAAAAGTTAATTGCAGTTCTTCCAATTGGATGATGAGTTACCACCGCATCGCATCCTAGATTCTTTGCAAGCATGAGGTCTGCTGTTGTTACGTCTATTGTTAACATTAACTTGTTGATGTTCCTACCCTGAACATGAACTCCAGTATCAGCAGGTAGCGAGTTCCAGTTAACCATATCAAGGGCAATTTGCAATATTTGTTGAGTATCTAACATCTTGATTTTGCTTGTCTTAGATTAACAATAATATAAAGAAGTTTTGGAAAGAGGGTCAATACAAGCCATTTAACATTTAAATGTCATTGTGCGATTCGTTGTTGTGTTATGAGTTGTTCTGACGAATACATATCACATGTAGATTCATCAAACCTTATCCAAATCTCAGCTTCTACCAAGGCTAAACTGAAAAAGGCAAAGTATGGCGTGTTCAATCACTCTGCAGTTGAACTATGTCATTGGACAAAAAAGTCTTTCTCTAATGAGGGAACCTGTTACAAACACAAATTCTATGGTATTTCAACTCATAGATGTATGGAAATGACACCAACAGCCATGAATTGTGAAAATAGATGCGTTTACTGTTGGCGACCCACTGAATTTTACGATACCTTAGAAATGCCCGCAAGCTTAGTTGATGAGCCAGATATGATAATTAATAATTTGATAGAGGAACGAAGAAGACTCATAGTTGGTCATTATGGTAACACTAAAACTGACAAGATAAAACTTGATGAATCACTTCTTCCTCAACACTATGCAATATCGCTTTCAGGAGAACCTACTATGTACCCAAAATTACCGAGTCTAATCAAGTATTTGTACACATTGAAGAATACCAAATCAGTATTTTTGGTTACGAATGGTCAGGAACCAGAAATGCTTCAAAGATTGATAGACGAAGATGCGCTACCTACTCAATTATACCTTTCAACTAATGCTTCGAACAAAAAAATGTTTGCAATCATTAATCGACCAAGATACAAGGACGCATGGGAAAGATGGCAAAAAAGTCTAGAGTTACTATCTGAGATGAATACTAGAACAGTACTGAGAATGACGGTCATAAGGAATTATAATGATACAAAAAGCAATGTAGATGAATTTGCCCGAATGATGGAACGAGGCAATCCACATTTTATAGAGATAAAATCATATATGCATATTGGGATGTCTACACAGCGTTTAGAAAATTCTGATATGTTGGAAATGAATGAAGTTAGGAATTATTCAAATTTACTTTGTAAATCAATGAACAAGTTCTCTGTTATGGATGAAAGTGAAATATCAAGAATAGTGGTTCTTCAAAATCATGAAAGGTTCACTGAAAGGTGGATTGAGGGATACGAAAAGCCGATATGATAGTGAAGTATTGACGTCATTTAGGATAATTTTTGCAGTACCACTCTGCGAAACGGTTCAATGCACGAGTCCTGTGGGATACACTTATTTTGTTTGTTATTCCCTGTTGACCATATGTAAAAGATGAACCTTCGGGAGCAAATATTGGATCATAACCCCAACCACCTTCCGTAATACGATCGCTTATCACACCCTTAGTTTCACCGGTAAAAGTCATTTTGACATTACCGTCATTATATGCTATCACTGTCCTAAAGAGCGCAGATCTGTTTTTCTTGTTTGATAGGAGATCAAGTATTCCCATATTTCCGATGGTTTGAAAAACATATGAGGAATACGGCCCCGGAAATCCGTTCAGTGAATTTATGAAAAGTCCGGTATCCTCTACTATTAACGGTTGACCTATTTTTTCATACGCCACTTTAGATTTTTCCAAGGCTACGTCTTCCAAAATTTCCGATTGAATTTCTGTACTCTTAAATCTCACAAAATCTATACCTATGCCAGAGTCCCTGAGAATCGATAAAATTTCTTTATATTTACCTTCATTGGTACTAGCAAATATTATTTTTCTCAATTTTAGAAAAAACCAAATACTAAAATAAAACATTTTCTAAATATTTGTTTATTCTATTGTTCCTCGGTGGAATATCAAAAGAATTAGCGTTTAATGATAAATTGAGCAGTATTTGTCCCATCTCTCCAATGATGCCAAAATATCACCATAGTGACAAATAGAACATTAATTTCACGTTACAGCATATCTTTTCCTTGATTCTATTATGTCAATTCTCTGTAGGATTTTTTCTAACTCCTTTGAATTAACAGATTGATATCCAGCTAAAAATTCATTGAAAAATTTAGAGAATGAATTGTGAAAAGTGCTTTTCAAAATTTCCTTAAATAATCTAATGTCCATTGCCTTATCCTCCATTCTTCTAGAATAAAACGAAAGTCCCATATCCACCATGGTGATTTTCCTATTAGTAATAAAGTTTGTAGGTGTTAGATCTCCGTGAATTATATTATGCAGATGAAGCGTTGAAACGAATTTTCCTATGTTAGAACATATTGTTGAAGTTAAAACCTTGCTTGCCTGAGTCCCAGGCACAAATTCCATGACGATCTCAGCTCTTAAAGGATCTACGAAATAGATATACGGTGTTCTTAAGCCAAACTTTTTTGCCAAACTGAGCATTCTAGATTCACTTATCGTTCTCCTTCTTCTCAAATCCTCATCAAGTGTCCCTTGTCGATATGCTTTTGGAATTCTGATTTTTGAAATTGCCATTTTGTCATACCAGTTTGTCAGGTAAATGTTTGACTCAGCCCCTTTGAACAACAACTTGGTGTAATACTGCAATGATAATATAACCAAAGTTTGGAGATAAAAATGTGGCACCACAGATAGATCCAAATCCAGGAGAAAAATTGGTTCTTGAAGAAGATTGTTCTGAGGTAAAGCTCGGAAGTGGCATTCTGAGTTTAACTAATCAAAGGATTATTTTTGAAAAAACTGAAGGAAATCTAACCACTTTAAATAAGAAGACAGGCAATGCGCTATTGAATGTGACCTTAGATAAAGTAGGTAACGTCAGTGCTGAAGGCTTTATTCTCACCAAAGTAGTGGTACAAATAGACAATTCAAAGTACAAATTCAGCGTATTTAATAGCAAGAAATGGTCTAAAGAGATTGAAGTACAAAAAAAATTATTCAATAAGCAACAGTAAATGATTATTATAGACTGCGAGTGTTTCCTTGCATATTATTGGAACTATATTTATGTAGTAAAATGTTTTTCATTAAATGGGGGATTTTGAATATTTCGTAAGAATTCAATCGACATGAAATACAGAAGAGATTGGATGCTATAGTATTTTCTACGCCTTATTCCACAACTTATAATCTATTCTCATTTCTCACTATTTGCTCATAGGAGGCACTTATGTGGTCTGTAT
>JARBAW010000075.1 GCA_029237505.1 Nitrososphaerales archaeon | reverse complement strand
GATATTCGGACCCAATAAAGGCGCATCTCGATTAGAATCGAGCAAAGTATTCGCAAAGCTTTTCATGCATCAGATGGGAATTCAAACTGCTTCTTTTTCGATATTTTCAGATGCAAATTCTGCAATTGAGCATGTTAAATCATGCTCAAAGAATGTAGTTATCAAGGTGGACGGACTTGCAGCTGGTAAGGGTGTATTTGTGTGTGATGATATTAATTCAGCAATTGACGCGATACAGAAAATATACGATGACAGAGAATTTAGTAACTCCCGAAATAAGATAATTATTGAAGATAGAATTTATGGCGATGAGGCCTCCTTTATCGCCCTATGTGATGGCAAATCCATTATTCCAATGGCAACGAGTCAGGATCACAAAAGTATCTTTGATGGTGATAAAGGTCCCAATACTGGAGGAATGGGAAGTTATTCTCCTACCCCTCTTATCACCGAAGAGATAAGTAACAAAATAATTGAGAAAATAATGACTCCTGCAATGAGCGGATTGAGTGATATTGGAATTAAATTCAAAGGTTTCCTGTATGCTGGAATCATGATAGAACGTGGTTCAAGTGAACCATATGTGCTTGAGTTCAATGTGAGAATGGGTGATCCCGAATGTCAATCCATTTTGTCACGAATGGATTCTAGTTTGCTAAAATACTTCGAGGCAGCCGTAGATGAAAGGCTCGATTCGATGCCACCCATTAGATGGAAAAGTAAACATTCCGTTTGCGTAGTCATGGCATCAAAAGGATATCCTGGAAAGTATCAAACTGGAAAAATAATTCATGGATTGGATTCCAAATTGGATAGTGATACACAAGTATTTCATGCAGGAACTCTGAAAAATAACTCGGGAGAAATTCTAACAAATGGTGGCAGGGTTTTATCAGTTACCTCACTAGCCGATACACTAGAGGGAGCCAAGACAAAGTCCTATTCATTGGTATCAAAAATCCATTGGGGGGATAATGAGGAGTACTTTAGAACAGACATAGCATTAAAGGGTATCAAATATCTGAATTCCACTTTCAGTGATTAAGATATCTATTCTTTTATCATATTCAAATTTTGGAATGGGACTTTTCGCGACTTGAAAATCATAAGCTAGACCAATAGATTTTGAAAATTTTTTCTCGGCCATGAATTTATCGTAATAACCATATCCATAGCCAATTCTGTAGCCATGGCAATCAAAGACAATTCCAGGAACAATTAACAAGTCAATAAAATCTAATTTCATATTGGTTTTCTTTGGTTCCTTAATTCCGAATTTATTTACGCCAAACAAATCTTGCTCAAAGTCATGTTTATCCACTACAAAAAAGTGAAGATCTTTTAGTACTACCCGAGGTAACAATACAATCTTCTCTAATTCTAGCGCATTTCTGATTATTTCATTAGTTTGTACTTCTGAACCTATGGGAAAATACATGCCGATAGACTTGGATTCAATAAATTCAATTCTTCCCATTAGCTTCTCTTGAATTGATTTGCTCTTGCTTGAGATTTGGGGAAGACTCAAAGAGTTTCTCTTTTGTAGAATTTCTTTTCTTAATGCGGATTTTTGTTCTTGATTGTTCAAATTCATAGGCTAATTATTGTCAATCTTATTTATGATCCTGGTCGCATAAACGGTATTCTTTAGTAGCATTGTAACAGTCATTGGTCCCACTCCGCCAGGAACGGGAGTGAGATACGACGCTTTTTCCGAAACGGATTCAAAATCAACATCTCCGCGAATCTTTCCGTTTATTCTTGTAATGCCGACGTCAAATATTATTGCTCCATCTTTGACCATATTTCCAGTCAGTGTAAATTTTTCACGATCTCCAACCGCAGTAATAATACAATCAAAGTTTTTTAATCTATCTTCAATTCCTCTTGATTTAGAATGGAAAAATGTTACAGTTGCATCACGATTCATTAGTAAGATTCCCAGCGGTTTTCCAACCAGGTTGCTTCTATTGATGATGGCTACATCAATCCCTTTAACATCAATTTTGTAAAAATCCAATAATTCAAGTATACCCAAGGGGGTACATGGTATAAGCTTTGGAGTTCCCTCTAACAGAAGGCCCAAATTGTAGGATGTTAGACCGTCCACATCTTTTTCGTGTCTTACCATGTTGGTGATGGATGGCTCAATTTGATCAGGTAATGGAAGTTGAATTAGTATTCCATGGACATTTTCATCATAATTCAATTCCTCAATTATCTTGGAGAGTTCTTCTTGGGTTATATCTTGGGACAGTCTAAAATCTCGTGTTAGAATTCCGACGCTACTTGCGGCGATTTGTTTATTTTTAACATATGTTGCAGACGCTTGATTATCTCCAACTAAAACTGTGGCCAAACAGGGTTTTATTCCCTTGCTCAATAGTGTAGATACGTCGTTTTTAACGATATTTTTGATGTGCTGGGATACCAGTAATCCGTCAATTAGTTTGGCCAAACATTTTAGAAAATCACAACGCCATTTTTTTGCTTTACTGTAAATTTGCCTCTTTTCCTTCAGTATTAATTAACAATGACTTTTCTACCTTGAATTGATATTCTATTTTTGGAAAAAAGCTGTACGCAATAAGGATATAGAATGTGCTCCTGCTCCAGGATTCTGTCTGATAGCGTTTCGCACGTATCATTGTCCGATACTAATACATGTTTCTGAGCAATAATTGGTCCTGAATCCAATCCCTCGTCAACAAAATGAACTGTACATCCTGTTACTTTTACTCCATAATCAAGGGCCTTTTTTTGGGAATTAAGTCCTGGGAAAGAAGGCAAGAGTGACGGATGTATGTTCAAGATTCGCATTTTGTATTTTTGTACAAATTCTGGACTCAAGAGTCTCATGTATCCTGCCAAACACACAAGTCCGTTTTCTGGATTAACATTATATTCTTGCAATACGTTAACTATTTCGCTATCATAATCCCAACCTTTTGAATCGTTGTATACTACTCTTGTTGGAATCCCAAACTTTGAGGCCCTTCTGAGACCCTCTGCTTCAGGTTTGCTTGAAATAATTATTTTAGGACAGATGTCTACAGTCCTGTTTTCTCTTAGATAATTTAATATTGATTCCATATTACTACCTCTTCCCGAAATTAGGATTCCAAGATTTAACATTTGTTCCTTATATGTATAGTTGAGATTCTTAAATGTAATGAATTTGATTGAGAATCGAATTGAGGAATCTTTTGGTTGAATCTCTAAAATAGTAGTTTGATTTTACTGATCTTAACGTTACTATAAACTGTTTCAAGTGTACATTATTCGTTTACCTCATGAATTATAGGGATTGATCAAATGAAATCAACAACAGCTATGTATGTAAAGTGATTATTTCGTATGAGTATATCGGAACTTATCTAATTTTATCAATTCGTGATATGATCCAAACTTTGATACTTCTGCAGTATCCAACAATGATTCACTACCATTGTCACTCTCATCGAAAACTTTGACAATGCCATAAATGGAATTTCTCTGGGCAGGAACTCTGCCTGCAGACATTATCAAAGATCTTATTTCCTTTGGTCTCATTATTTGTCCATATTCTGATCCTGCTGATGTAGATATACTTTCATTTATCAATGTTCCTCCAAAATCATTTACACCAGCTTCAAGAAGTAGTTGAGACATTTTCGTACCTTCCTTGACCCAAGAGACCTGAATATTTTCAATATGATTATTGAGCATTATTCTCGAAACTGCGTGCATCTTTATCACATCTTGGCCAGTAGGACCGGGAGAAATTCCTTTTACTAGATTGTGATTATACATTGGAGCTTCTCTGTGAACAAAACTGAGTGGTACAAATTCGGTAAATCCGGTTGTAACTTTCTGAATAGATCTCAACAATTCTAAATGTTTGGCCCTATGTTCCATTGTTTCCACATGACCGTACATTATGGTCGATGTAGTAGGAATCTTTAGCTTATGTGCACTTGTAATGACATTCATCCAATCATCGACCGTGATTCTTCCCGGAGAGATCAAGTCTCTCAGATCTTGGTCTAAAATCTCTGCTGCTGTTCCTGGTAAACTTCCTAATCCCGCCTCTTTTAATAATGTCAAATATTCCTTAACAGATAATCCTGATCTAGCACATCCGTACATGATTTCTTCCGGAGAAAAAGCATGAATGTGTATATCAGGCAATTCCTTTTTTATCGCCTTGCAAATATCGACGTACAATAAACCATCCATCTTTGGGGGAAGGCCTGCCTGGATGCAAATTTCAGTGGCACCCAAATTCCATGCTTCTACTGCTCTCCTTACGACCTCGGTTATCGGAAGAAAATATCCTTCCTCATTTCTAAAATCTCTACTGTAAGCGCAAAAACCGCACCTTTTTATACATACATTTGTAAAATTGATATTTCTATTGATAACAAAAGTGACCTTATCTCCAACTTTATTTTTCCTGAGAATATCTGCAACCAATGTGGTCATAGTCATTTCTGTACCTTTTGTTTGGAACAATTCAACAGCTTGTTTGATTGAAATGTCTTTAGCATCCAGCGCCTGATTCAAAGTCTCAGCGATAACGGGATCTATGTTTCTTAACATAGATTCAAGTATCAACTCAATTCCTCCTTTACAAGACCTGAACTATCCGATAATTGGAAGATATTATTCCAAAGATTATTCGGAACAAAGTCCCTTTTGTTTAAAAGAAACTCTGGATAAATTGCAAGTCTTCCTCTAAGGTCATAACCTGCTTTTTGAGTTGCCTGTTTTACGTCCTTGATATCGGGCCATGGAGATTCTGGATTTACAAAATCAATTGTCAGGGGGGATATACCACCCCAATCATTAATTCCAGCATTGATATATGTCGAATAATAATTAGGACTAAGGTTGGGTGGAACCTGAATGTTCATATCCGGCATAATGATTCTTGCTAGTGAAACAGTTAGTAAGAATAAATCATGAGTCGGAGGAATGAAGTTCCTCATTTTAGTATTATATTTAGGTACGTGATTTTGCATTATTACTTCTTGGATATTCGCGTATCTTTGATTAATATCCCTGATTAGAATTAATGAGTCAACAATTTCTTCCAAGGTTTCCCCAATTCCAATTAGTAATCCTGTCGTCATTGGAATTCTTAATTTCCCTGCATTTTCAAGTACTCGGGTTCTTGCTCTGGGATTCTTACTGGGTGCAAACTCATGCGGCAGGTTTTTACCTCCGAGTCGTTCACTGGATGTCTCCAACATGCATCCTAGGCTAACATTAGTTTTCTTTAACATTGACATTTCATCAAAGTTTAAAGTACCTGCATTAGTATGTGGTAACAGTCCAGTTTCTTCCAGGATCAAGTTACTAATCTGGTCCACATATTCGATCGTTGTTGAGCAATCATTTTTTCTTAACCATTCTCTGTATTCTGGATATTTTTGTTCAGGTCTTTCCCCTGTTACAATCAGGGCTTCCGTACACTTTAGTTGCTTACCTAGAGTCGCGATATGTAATACTTGTTCCTTTGTAAGTATTGACAAATCAGAATCTGACAACTCCTTTTTGTAAGTACAATAAGAGCAGGTGTCTCTACAGAGATTTATCAAATTTATGAATACTTTCCGTGAATAGGTAATTATCCCATCTTTGCACTCATCTCTAATTGTTTTCGCAAGTGAACAAATAGATTTAGTATCATATTTTTCCACTAGTTCAAGCACTTCATCTCTACTAATTGGAGAATTCCGCACATTTTGAACTAAGTCATTTATTGTAGATAGATTTATTCCATCCAGCTGAGATCTCAATGCCCTATTAGTATTGAAGGACTTTATTATTAATAATTTGTTTCAGGACAATTATACCCACTGTCATTTCCTCAAATTCAATCTTAACCCCGCATCTATCCAAGTTATATATGAGACCTGATGGTGGTGAATAATTTCAAGCCCTCCTAGTTCTAATTCATAAGTGAAAAGGATGCTGTTTAGTCCCCACCAAGTAGCTCCTATCACGCCATTTTACCATTCGATTTCCTTTAAAAGAAATGGCAGACACCAAGAAACTGGCAGTGATCACGGCACACCCCAATACAAAACCAAAACCATAGATTGATTTTTGTAGGAGACCGAAATGAGATTGTAAGATTGCACAGGCTAGCATCAAGACCATTATCAAAACGCAGATAATTTCCAAGTACCCCTTGACTTGATTATCTGTTAAATAAAGCAATGAGACAGGCAATGTTAGAAAAGGTTCCATTAAAATGAAAAAAATAAAAGCTGTAATCATCAGCGCCGATTTTTTTTTCTCAGTATTTAATGGAATAATTATTCTACGCAATGCGTGCCATAATGAACGTGGGTCTCTGGCCCATAATGCCTCAACATAGTTTTCACCTCTGACCAATTTTAGTTTCATTCTTTGTTCTTTTACAATCCTTCCCAGCGCTCCGTCTTCAACCAATTCTCGACGCACCTGTTGATGCGTTCCAATCTTCTCATAATTTACTTTAGATATTAGGTAAAAACTACCAAAAAAATATCCGATCTTATTATTTGGATTATTTACCTTAAGCGGTGAATATCTTGAATGCAGAAATACTGAAAGGACAGGTAAAGTGAATTTTGTAATTAGATCTTGACACAAGAGCTTTGGCACCAAAGTGAGCGCATCTAATCTATCATGCATCATGGTATTGATTGCCGATGATAATACATCTGGTCGATGTATAGTATCGGCATCAGTAAACAAAAGAATTTCACCAGTTGATTTCTTATAACCTTGAAAGCACGCCCAGTTCTTTCCAATCCAATCATCAGGTCTAGGAGGACACTTTATTGGAATAAGTGCGTGGTTATTTTTAGATAAATCAGAGATTATTGCAAACGTATTATCTGTGGAAGAATCATCAACTGCGATTATTTCAAAGTTGTCGTAATCTTGAATCAACAAAGATTGGAGACACTTTGAAATAGCTAGTTCTTCATTTCTCGCAGGTACAATAATACTAACCTTGGGTTTTGATCTTATTTGATACTTTGCTGACCATTCTAATTTGGGCGATTTTGAAATTGAGCATAAAATTAGTACCAGAAAATAACCCCAACATGCAAGTATTCCAATATTAATTGCCAAGACAATACCCAGTGGGACTAAAATGATCAATTGATAACGTTAACTGCTTCTAAATATAGACTATACGTTAGATGCTATGGTAGATCAATCTCTCTATCTCTTTTCAAATTAGCAATTTTGGATTGTAATAATTCGGCAGTAATTGTACTGAACTTTGAAGAATTAAACTCCCAAAATTTGTTTTAAGAGGGCTCTATAATCTACACTTTCCTTACTACTTCCCGGTGCGGGTAATTCAAAAATTAATGGAATTGGGCGATTGGCTCTAATGCTGGTCAGTTGAGTTCGGATTTCTTTTCCAATGTCCTCGCTGATAAGAACAAGTCCTACATCACTGGCATTATCTAAACTATTGATATGGTGGAGTGCTTCTGAGGCTGACTCTACCTTAATTCCTTCGACACCGGCTAATTGAAAGCTTGTTACAAATATTCTACTTCCAACAGCCATAATTCTCAATTTGTCTTAGACTCCTAATCTCGTAGTTCTTTTTAATCCTTTGTATAATAAATTGATGGGTATGGATATTTTTAATTCTAGGACATTACAGATAAATCATGGTTTTTTAACTTCTTTCAACATTGTCTGAGAGCAAAGATCTTAGAATATTGTATGTTCTGTTGGACGGAATAGGCGACTTACCAACTCCTGTGTTGAACGGTAAGACTCCATTAGAGGCAGCCAATACTCCATATATTGATGAGCTGGCAAGAAAGGGGAAAATGGGTGAGGTAATAAGCGTCGGTAAGGGTATATCGCCTCAGTCTGATATTGCAGTATTCAATATGTTAGGTTACGATTTTCAGGGACAGAAATATGCTGGGAGGGGAATTGTAGAAATAATTGGATCGGGGGTTGATTTCCGCGATGGAGACTTGGCCCTAAGAGGTAACTTTGCAACACTAGACAATAATAAAATAATAGATAGGCGTGCGGGCAGGGATATCATTAAGCAAGAAGCAAACACTATCTGTTCATTTCTTGAGGACAATGTAAAGTTTGATGATCCTAATGTCTCCGTCAGAATAACTCCTACAATATCTCATCGTGTAATTGTTAAATTTCGACATGATAAGAAATCCCTATCTGATAAGGTAACCAATACAGATCCTGCTTATGGTAAACTAAATGGCATTGGAATTGCTAAAACTAATGTTGACAACATGACTGTGCAGAATTCTATATCAGAGGACCATTCAGAATCATCCACATTATCAGCAAATATTGTTAATGAGTTCACTACAAAATCTATTGCCCTTATGAAGGATCATTATGTAAATCTTGACAGAATTGCTAAAAACAAGAAACCTATGAATGTTATATTATTGAGAGATGCCGGGAATAGTGTTCCTCATCTTCAGCCGATAAATGAAAAATACGGAATTTCTACTTCATGCCTTGTTGATATGCCAGTTGAAATCGGAATTGCAAAAATAATTGGGATGGATTTGTTTCGTTCACAAAAAATTGACGATTATCATCAAAAAGGAATGGAAGTTGCAAAAATCCTAGACTCATATAACCTTGTATATGTCCACATTAAAGGCCCTGACGAATATGGACATGATGGAGATGCACAAGGCAAAATGTCTAACATTGAATTAATAGATAAAAATTTCTTTGGTACGTTCTTAAAATCAGTTACTAGAGCGCATGTGGTTGTTATTTCTGGAGATCATTCTACACCTTGTATCAAGAAATCGCATACAGATGATCCAATCCCTTTATTAGTATCAGGAACTGGTATTGAAAGTGACGGGAGTGAACGGTTTACAGAATCTTGGGCTAGTAAAGGTTCCATAGGAACTTTGAAATGATCAGAAGTAATTTCACAAGTATTAAAAATGTTGAGCAGACAAAGGAATAACTAAAAATCTAATCTGGCAAGACACTCATTGCTGTGTTCCAGTCAGGATTATCTTGCACTGCTCGCATACCTTTTCGTCAATATTTCTTTCAAGACTATGATGGGCGTCGCATATAATGAGCGAGTATCGCATATAATTACATAATGCAATAAATTTTGAAAGAGTCTTTGCTGTGTAAGCCCTATTAGTTGAAAGATCATTGCTGATTTCTTTAATCATGCTCATGATCTCACTGAGGGACATGAGTTTTGCAATTAACTCATTATCACCACGAGTACCTCTCAAATAATTACTTACTGCTGCCTGAGTGATTCCTAACATTCGAGCTACTTCTTCCTCCTTTAACCCCTTTTCAAGAACCAGCTCTTTTGATAATATTGCTCTTACTGCCGGGATTAATAATTTAGATTCAATTTCTGATGGAAGTAGCATTAGGTGAGCCTAAATATGGCATGTTAAATATATATAGTTTTTTCATCGTATTTCACACTGCAATGTATCTAATTACTTCTAGTTTCGGATTTTCGCCATCAATTTCTTTCTCCTAGTCTTGGTTGAATTTGATTGCAGATTTCTGCAAATGGTCAAATTCTACGGAGGTGTTGAATTAAGCTATTTTTCATTAAAAATTACATTTATTAATACTTAAGAATATTATTGACTAGAAATTGCAAAAATTCGACGATTTAGACATGAAAATATTGTCAGAACTTTGTAAGAATGCTAATATTTCTGTGCCCAGATTGAGTAAATTATTATCGACTAATTCATCAGTACTGTACAGTAGAATTAAGCGACTTTATAAGAGAAATTTGATCCAAAAATCCACCATCGTTGTGAATGAACCTCTTTTAGGAATCAATGTTAAGGCTGTGGTTGGAATTAACAGAGATCCAAAATTAAAAGAAGAAATTCACACAGCATTATTGAAAATATTTCAGATAATATCAATTTCTGAAGTTACCGGAAGGTTCGACATCTTGGTGACCATCAGTGCAACTACTTTGGAAGAGCTACACAACGTCGTCATAAAACAAATTGGGAAAATTGAAGGAGTCCAGAATACGGAGACCTTTGTAGAAATGCAGAGAACAGAAAAAGAGCGTATTTTTACCACTTAGCCATATCATTTACATATCAAGATTTACAAGAATCATTGCAATTAAGATCTTAAACGCTTCCGTTAGTAACACAATCAAACTAATTTCTCAATACGCATCCATTTCTGTTAAGAAATGTTAGACGACGTATTGATCTAGTGATCGGCAGATCAAAGCATTTCCATTACCACATGCAAATTCAACTGGCTCGGCATCCTACTACGTGTTGTATGTGTCTTCTTTTACCTAATCGAGAGTTTTGTTCATAATATCGATAGATTCAAATATTCCAAACATGAGATAAAATGTGAATTTTTGTCTTTTGTACAACAAAAAGTAGTGGAAATAATACAAACTCTGAAGCTTGCAAAAAAAACCAGCAAGGATGATTATATGACCCATCTCAGATTAGTGCTATTGGGCATTGGTATAGTCGGTGGAATAGCTTTTGTTATTAAATTGATTGCAGAATTTCTAACCTTTAATGGAAAGTAAAGGATTATTTTCATTCAATAACAGAATTTCGAATAAGATTAATTTACCAGTCACAGTAGTCCTTTACGGTAGCCAAATTGCAAAAAATAGTAGCGACTCTCGGATCTCATTGTTCACTTCAGGTGTTAAAGGGTGCAAAAGATGAAGGATTTAAGACATTATTAATAACTGAAAAGAAACGGTACCGAGTATACAAGAGATTTAGTTTTATCGACCATATAATACTGGTTGACAGCTTTAGAGACATTCTAAAATCAGATATTCAAAGCAGATTAAATCAATTGAATTGCATTCTGATACCTCACGGTACTCTAATTTCTAATTTAACTTCTGACGAGATAGAAAGTATTAACGTCCCTTTTTTTGGTAATAAATTTATTTTACGGTGGGAGGCCGATCGTAATCTTAAGCAAAAATTAATGATAGAATCTAAATTGCAAGTACCTGCAGAAATAAGTTCAAAGAGTGAGATTAAGGATCTTTGTATTGTAAAGTTACACGGAGCCGCTGGAGGTAAAGGATATTTCCTTACTTCCGATCAGAATGGATTCGAACATGGATTCCAGAAGCTCTTGAATGATAATATAGTTACTAACGAAAGTGATTTATACATTCAGGAATATGTGAAGGGAGTTCCAGTGTTTTTACATTTCTTTTATTCTCCAATCTCGGGAGACATAGAATTTATGGGTGTAGATAGGAGATATGAATCGGATATAGACGGCATCTCACGAATTCCCTCAAAACATCAACTGAATGTTCCAACAGACCCTACCTACAATGTCGTAGGGAATATCCCGCTTGTCTTGAGGGAATCACTATTGGAAGGAGTGTATCAAATGGGTGAAAATTTTGTCGAGGCCTCTGAAAGGCTTGTACCTCCAGGAATTCCAGGTCCATTTTGCTTGGAAGGCGTTTATAATAAGGATGCAAAATTTGTTAGTTTTGAATTCTCTGCAAGGATTGTAGCAGGAACTAATCTGTATGTGTCTGGTTCCCAATACTCAGACCTCTTATTTCAAAAGAATATGAGCATGGGGAGAAGAATTGCATTAGAAATAAAAAACGCAATTAACAAGAAGAAACTTGATAAAGTACTTACATAGGAATCCATAAGTTCCCTACTTAGACCAAATTTATCATTGAATAAGATCGATGGAATTTATCAAACCATAAATTGGGTTGTTCAAGAAATGTTCCAGGCTTTTTTTATCATTAATATTCATAATTATAACTTTTTCGTTTACAAGTGATACTGTTATAGGAACATCTTTCCATTCCAACACTCCGTTTGTATATATGTCTACATTACACTTAAAACCCAAGGAATCGTTACCCTTATTTTTATACAAAGCCCCGGCTTGGCGATCGGATTCACCTGATTCATTTGATAAGGGCTTGTAAACAATTGTATGAAAGTGAATGCCTTTTCCATCAACCTCAATCATGGTAAAGTTGCTTTTGAAGTAAGTCAATTTATCCTTTAACACATCAATCCTCCATTTTCCTCCAAGAAGATATTTAGATGTTGAATTGGTATTGATGTCCTTGACAATCGATCTTGTACTGTTCGACAAATCCTGCAAGAACAAAACCGTGTTTATCGTTCCCTCGGCATTGTAAGACGAATTCGCAGTTTGATAAACAATATCTGACACATTTGTCAATGTTTGTCCATAAACTTTTGAATCTAGATTATAATATTCATTAGAGACAACTTGAAAACAAGTCAGAAATAAAACTAAGTTGATAATTGAAATAATAAGCAAATTGCGACTCGATATCATTACTCAAAATTAGAAATTTAACATAACTTAAATTTTACTTTGTATGATTCTTGCATTGATCATGTATTTGATTCGAAATTAATTTCAAAAGTAAGTACATTGATGCCTTAGAATATTAAAATTAATATACTCTCCTAAAATCAAAGTAACTGATGTTTCAAGTTTCAGTTGACAATTATGGAATTACAGTAGGTACTGAGGATAAAACTATCTATCTTGACCCGAACAAACAGCCTAATTCAGATTTCATTTTCATTTCGCATGCACATACTGATCATTTACACAAGAGCGTTAGAGAGAACGGTAATAAGATTATCACATCTAGGATAACACACAAGATAGCGAAGCTTCGGGGATACAAATATGCTGATGCATATGAGGAACACGATTTCAAATTACTGGATTCAGGACATATTCTTGGATCGAATGGGATCCTAATAGAAGATGAATTGTATTATACGGGTGATATTTCTATAAGAAAGAGGGCGTTTATGAATCCTGCTATTATTCCCAAGGCAAAAACGCTCATTATAGAGTCTACTTTTGGCCAACATGATTATGTTTTTCCAAAATTTGAAAGTACGATACATAAGGCTAATCTAATAATTTCTGAAATGTACCATCAAGGCATACCAGTTATCCTGCTGGGATATACTCTGGGGAAGGCCCAAATTCTAACTGACGTATTCAGACATTGGAAACCGCTAATAATTCACGATTCGATCCATGATATGAACATGATATATTCGGAATGTGGCGTTGATATGGACAGCTATGTTACTTTCTCTGAAGCAGAAAAGAACAATATGTTATCGTCTTATGGTCCGTGGTTAATGATAGCCCCTATTGAATCATGCAAAAACGGATTTCTAAAATATATCAAGACAAAATACGGTGCACTTTCAATTGGATTTAGTGGCTGGTCTGTAAAACCATATTACAAATTTGCAATGGGATTAGATTATTGTTTACCGCTGAGCGATCATTGTGATTATAACGATTTGATTGCAGTAGTAAAGAAATGCAATCCTGAAAAGGTGTACACATTTCATGGATTTGCCGATCGGTTTGCTCACGATCTACGTTTGATGGGTTATGATGCAGATCCACTTGTTTACTCTAGAGGTAAAGTGCGTAAGACTCCACTGAAACTCGACACTTTTTTTGGCAAGTCAAAAACTTGAAGAATGTAATTGATGATCGGATCTTCAATCGTACTGTTATGATCAATTATTGTGAATTATTTTTTTTCCTGTTCTCTGAAATATGGTATTACTTTTTTGCCAAAGAGCTCTATGTTTTTGAAATAGCCATCTCCCCAGAATCTAATGATAAAGTGATTCGTTCCTGCTTCGATAAACCTTTCTAACATTTCTATTACATCATCCGGCTTACCGACTCCTATTGCGCTCCTGGCCACATCATCAGGTATTTGCATTGCAGCCCGTTTCATTTGTTCCATCAATTCTGGTTTGTTCATTGCATATTCTGTAAAGTACTTTCTAAAGTCAAACTCTGAATCTTGTTGAATATCATGCACTTTCAATAATTCGGGTTTGTATAAACTGACCTTTACTGCATTTTTCATTTTATTCCATGCTTCCTCTCCATCCTCAGTAAAGTAAACATCTACATCATTAGCGAATTGAAAATCAGAGATATCCCTGCCGTTTTTCTTTGCATGATCCTTTATGACATCTGCATGATGTCTGAACAACGCGGGAGTATAACCAATTGGTATCCAACCATCTCCGTAAATAGCACATAGCTCTAGGGTTTTTGGAGCTCCTGCAGCGATATAGACAGGTGGCCTTGGTTTTCTGATACTTTTGGCCTGCAAACATGCATTAATCAGTTTATAATATTCTCCATCATAGTTGACTCTGTTATCCGGATCAGAATCAAAGAGAGCTTCAATGACTTCCAATTGTTCTCTGAATTTAGTTACAGGCTTTTTGAATTCTATTCCAAAGTCCACCACATTTTGAGCTTCGCCAGCACCGATGCCCAACATTGCACGGCCGTTAGTAAGCCTATCTAATGTAATAGATGACAAAGCAATGGTTGAAGGATGTCTTCTAATAGCATCCGTCACGCAGGTTCCTAATTCAACATTCCTTGTGACTGCGCCAATAGCTGCTAGCAATAACCAAGCATCATTTACAACTGCATTTTTCCACTGGGGTACGTTTGAATGATCCATGGACCATATAGAATCAAAATCCAGCCTGTCTGCTATTTGACATGCTGTCATTATTTGGATTTCATCTAGGCCAAGTCTGGCAATATTCAATCCTTGGGTAAAGCCAAATTTAGTTCTCATTTTATAATGGAATTATGCATTCATATGAGTATATAAGGTTTGGATGATTTAGATTACAAAAACCACTCTTCAAATTTAGTAGAATAATTTAATCTGCTGACAAAGGTTTGTTTCAATATATATAAAATAGCAATATGTAGAAGAATAATGTGAATTTCAGAGATTCCAAAAATTCAACACATGATAACAAAAAGGCTTGTGTTCGATTGTTGGTTAATGGAAAGGTTCAAGGTGTCTATTTTCGAGTCAACATGCAAGAAATAGCATTAAAAAATTCTGTATGTGGATGGGTTCGAAATTTAGCTGATGGCCAAGTAGAAGCACTACTTGAAGGAAATAAAGATGATGTTGAAAAGACTATAGAATGGAGTAGAAAAGGTCCTGAGAATGCACGGGTAGATGACCTAAAAATAGACTATCTACAATATGAGGGAAAACATGCTAATTTTGTCATACTCCATGACGAGTCATAGCTTCGAACTGTTCTATATTATCAGGAATACACCTATTCTGAAGCGATAAATACTACCAGGCAACCGTCTTTTTAATCTAAATCGTTCGTCAAGATTTAGATAGTCAGTAAAGAAACGAACAATAGAAAAATGTAACATTGAATAAATATTACAAACTATCTATTGATCAAAACACTGAAATTAATAGTATTATGAAAGTTACCAACTCAAGTATTGCTTTAGCAAAAAGGATTTGGAAAGAGGAAACGGACAACTTCCTAAAAATTATGCATAGCAACGAGGTATAGATCGTAAATATCAGAGGAGATGTCCTGTTCTTTTTTGGTCTCAATCTCACTCCATTCAACTTTTACTCCATTCCACCCTTTTGTATGCCACTTCCCAATTGGCAATGGTTGTTGAACAATATCGTCTCTAAAAGGGTAAGGATTTACATATAGATATGGCAATGCATAACAACTATCTCCTGGTGAGACACCAACTCCAATTTGACCATCCTTGCCATTTATGAAAGATTCAATCGAGAAATCAAAACCATCGGGCCACAAGTGAACCTGAGTAAATTGATCTCTTAACTTCATTCTAAATAATTCAAGACTCTTGTTGACCTTTTTTGCAAATGGTATAAATTCAAATAAATTCTCTTGCTGCAATTTCAACAATGAAACCTTGGGTATGTTGAGCCCATATTTAGTAACAATCGATTCCAACTTTTCAAAAAACCCATCACGAGTCAGGTCAACAAAGTGTCCAATCTCATTATGAAAATAAAGGAGGTCTCCTGTAAGTAAATGAAGCTTTACTTCTGTCTTGTTGTTCAATAAACCCGTCGTTATTTCATCATTTTGAAAAAAAAGTGCATCATGGCCGTAATGTGGTAACTCTTCTATTAATTGTGACTTTATCTGTGACATGGTCTTGCACACCATGCGAAGCCCAGATATCTT
>JARBAW010000074.1 GCA_029237505.1 Nitrososphaerales archaeon | reverse complement strand
TTGTATGGCTTGATATTATTTTTTTGGATCAAACTCGATTCAATATTCAAATTGTTTCCTAAAGTAACTACAAAGTCCAAGCAATGAAGCCTGAAGCAGATATTAACATAAGTTTTATATGAAGAAAATTATCCAAATTTCTATCGCTCCGATGGTGTAGGCCGGTTAAGCATTTCGCCCTCTCAAGGCGACGATCCCGGGTTCAAATCCCGGTCGGAGCACTAATACTACAAGATTCTGCAGTCCGGTAAAATCTCTTCATTTACACTTGATTTTATTCAAGAGTTATAGGGGGACTACCATTGTCATCATTATCTTGTAGTTAGAAATTATTCCTTGAGGAAAAATATTATCCTTACTTGTACATCAGAAATAAGACATCAATAGCCCGGACAAAAATTTAGAGTTATCTGTTTTTTTCCTAACAATAATTGAATGACCCTCTCTAATATGATAATAGTAATGGAGTTTGGATAATTCATCAATGCTGGCCTCGGAGAAATAGTCTTCATTATATCTAGCCAAAATTATCTTGCAATCTTGACAATAGATCTCTTTGAAGGGCACTCTCTGCATCTAACATTTTCCTGACATGTTTATTAACTATTTTCTTTCCTGGAGTGCCAAGGTTGTTTCCTGTTTCTTGTTCTTATCAAATTTCATATTTGCAAGCTTGTAATAGATAACTTCACCACGTCTTTCAACCACAGCGGCAATCGCATTTTTTCCCATAGTTTCAATTTCACGAACATTTTTTGAAAGTTCTCCTACCTTTACATTTATTCCCTCATTAATGCAAAACACTACGAACTTTGCGCGTTTCTTTTCATATCCGCCCCTTTCGTAAACCCTGAAATCGGCACCAAATCCAAAACCTTCTTTTACGACATATCCCCGACTTCTCAAGTCTCTGTAGACGAGGAATTTAGTAACTATTTCCTTATCATGTTTTAATGCCTGCTTTAGTAGACCTCCAAAGTCATCGATACTGCCATTCGTAATCACAAGTTTTTTGAGGTAAAGCAGGTAAAGCGCTTCGTAAGTTTCAAGGAAATAATCGGTATCTTCTTTGTCTCCATATCCTTTGTTTCGAAGCTGATCTTGAGATCTTGTATCTATTATTTTTATCAAGCATTTCTTGTCCACTAGTCCCTCAATGACATTTGGGAATTCATTATTTTGATCTGCTTCTGAAGACATAACGATTAAATCACTCTGAAAGAGGGATTTAAGTATTAAAACAAGTGATAAGTTGTGAAAGGCGTTAATTATCGAGAAACAAGGGGAATGCCGTATGTTAGGAGAGAATATATTTCTGGAAAACCTCAATTAAAAATTGCAAGGTTTTCATCAGGTCAATCCAAACAAAATTATGATTATAAACTTGAACTAATTGTTAGCGAAAAAATCCAAATTAGACACAACGCATTAGAAGCAGCGAGGCTTGCGGCAAACAAGTCAATGGCTCAAGCTGGAGACTTGAGTTTCTTTTCCCGACTAACTGTTTACCCTCATCTAGTTCTACGCGAAAACAAAATGATTGCAACTGCTGGAGCAGACAGATTGCAAGAAGGAATGAGAAGAGCTTTTGGTAAGGCCACTGGACTTGCTGCAAGGGTAAAGCCAGAACAATCAATATTCGAAGCGTACGTTTCAAAGGAAAATTTAGAACTTGCTAAACGCGGTTTTAAGGTAGCTTCGAGTAAATTAGGATGTCCAACAAGTGTTAGAATAACTGAATTAGGCAACAAATCTAAGGATAATAAGTAGTACTCAAACTTACACGATATCATTGATTTAATGAATGTGTAATTTGTAAATGTTGTAAGTGCATCAGTGCATCTATAGTTCCTAACGTTGGTAAATGTTTTGATGGGAATCTCATATGGCCTTGGTATAAAGATTGAACAACCATACTGTCACATGTTTGGCCGAGAAAAGATATTTGTGATTATTCTCAAAATAGAAACCTTCTTGCACAAATTCACCCCGTTAGAGAAAGGCAATTATATCCTCTACGACAAGAAGTTATATGGCAAGTATGAAAAAAGACTTTGTTGTTGCACGCATAGAAGCTGCACAGGATGGAAGTCCATACGTGTACGTTGGTTTTAGCGATCCTAATGATTACAAAAGTGACAAACCAATGAATCCATTTGGCTCAAACGTTATGGCATTCTCGTCTCCAGAGGACATGATGAAGAATCTTCCAAAGGCGATGGGAAATATTTCAAGGATGATGACAGGTGGAGGTGCGGGTGATTCTCCAACTTTCAAAATAAGTGTCAGGGAGTATGAGGACATTGGAATCAGAGTGGGAGATAAAGTCACAATTGAAATCCGAAAAGCCGACAATAATCTTTACACATAGTTAGTATGCAAGATAGCATGATAAGTTAGAACGTTTTGATAGTAGGGAGAAAAGTTTATCCTTCTATCATATAAAATCCTTTATTGTAAATAGTTGCTCAGATCTATATCAGACCTTGATGACATTCAATATTATGGAAAGAAAGTCCTAGTCAGAGTTGACTTTAACGTAACTGTCAACAATGGTGCAGTAGCTGAAGATTATAGAATAAGGAGTGCAATTCCCACAATAGAGTATCTTGTGAAAAGAGGAGCCAAAGTAATTCTGGCTTCACATTTAGGCAGACCAACGGTACCTGATAGTAATAATTCTCTGGCACCCGTAGCAGCAAGATTGAAGGAAATACTTAATCGCAAAGTTGACTTTGTTGCAGATTGCATCGGCACCGAAGTAAATAGTAAGATAGAAAAATTAGGCCTTGGAAACATATTACTGTTAGAGAACCTAAGATATTATGCTGAAGAGCAAAATAATGATCCCGAGTTTTCAAAATCCATTTCATCTTTGGCAGATATATATGTAAATGATGCATTCAGTACATCCCATAGAAAACATGCCTCCACGTATGGAGCTGTAAGAAATTTTGACATCCGCCTCGCAGGCTTTAGTTTAAAAAAGGAGATAGAATATCTTTCAATGATAAGATACAACCCGAGAAAGCCATTTACGTTGGTAGTGGGAGGCTCCAAGATTAAGGATAAAATTGGCGCCTTGGAAAATTTACTGCCAAAGGCAGATAAACTACTGGTAGGGGGAGGAGCAGCTTACACATTTCTTAAAGCAAAGGGCTTTAACATTGGTAATTCGTTATTTGATGAGGAACATTTCGATTGGGTGAAAAACGCACTTTCTTCTTATGGCGAGAAGATACTACTCCCCGTAGATCATATTGTTTCTTC
>JARBAW010000073.1 GCA_029237505.1 Nitrososphaerales archaeon | reverse complement strand
GAGGCAATTATTCCAATTACTAGTGCCGACATTGGCGAGACAAATCCTGAGGCAGGCGTAATTGCTACAAGCCCAGCCACAGCACCCGAAGCAGCTCCTACAGTAGATGCTCTTCCTGTGTGTGCCCACGAAAGTAATGCCCAAGTAACTACAGCCATAGCCGTGGCTATTTGTGTAGCAACAAAAGCACTTGTTGCATTGGTAGCAGCAGCCGCGGCCGAACCAGCATTGAATCCAAACCAACCAAACCACAGTAAAGCCGCTCCTAAAACGACTAGTGAGATGTTATGTGGTTCCATTGGAACTTTGCCATATCCTATTCTCCTGCCTAGCATTAATGCAATGACCAGACCAGAGAAGCCAGAAGTGATGTGGATGACAGTTCCACCTGCAAAGTCAAGTGATCCAAAAGCGCCGGTCCATCCAAAGCCAGAATATCCTGGATTCAATCCATAATTATCGGCTCCTGAAATTGACCATGTCCAGTGTGCAGCAAAGTCGTATACAAAAGTTGCCCATAGAACGACGAATATAATGAATGCGCTATACTTCATTCTTTCAGCAACAGACGCCACAATAAGTGCGGGAGTGATAATAGCGAACATCATCTGGAATACCATGTACGTCTGATGTGGAATAGTAGTTCCAGTTATACCACCATATGCTACTGAAGGGACGTCATGAAGAACATTATTTAGTCCAACCCAATCTAATGTGCCAATAAATCCATAACCACCTGCGTCTGGACCAAAAGCTAAGCTATAGCCCCATAGGGTCCATTGAACAGCAACTATTCCTGTCGTCATAAGGACCATGTGTAATGTGTTTACTGCATTTTTTTGTCTTGACAGTCCGGCATAAAATATAGCCAAACCACCAGGAGTCATAATGAGTACTAGTGCTGAGGATGTTAGCATCCATGCATTATCACCTGTGTCTATCTCACAAGGAATCAAATCTCCTTCTGCAGTTAAATTATAAGCTCCATTAGCATCAGTTGCAAAGCAATGATATTTTGCAGCAGGATCATCAGGCTTGTAAGCGGAAGCGTTCATTAGGTAGGTTGATGTTACAGTGATTGTTGTCAAAATTCCAACTAACATAAAGATAGTGAGGTTCTTCCTAAACATTATTCACCAATATTTTAGAGAAGTATAAAAAATATAACAATATAATATGAAATTCTAATGATTCTATTCTAATTTTATAAAAAAAGTCATTAATCATAATATTATAAAATTATGAAAGTATCATAAAATAAGTTTCGCTTCTTTTTGGAAAACACCTGAGAAAAATTCCCTCTCAATTTGTTTTGAAGAATCGATCTTTGTTATAAACATGAATTTGTTGGAAATGATTTCCAAAATATCCTTAGTTATTAATCAGCTTTAGTACCTCCAAGACAGAACTAATTCATTGAACAATTTTCGACCTGGTTTATTAGTGTTACCTTATGAGATACCAACATTTAGGACAAATATTACTAATGTAGGTATTGTGGGTTACAGTATTCACAATATTTGTAATACCTGATAAGTTCATATGACTCACTATTACAATTTCAAGTAATTCTCTAAAACAGTAACTATGATGTTTTTCCACTTCCTTGAATTAGTGGATATCAAAATAGGCATGGTTCTTGGAAGTGAAATTTCTAAAAATAAAAATAAATTAAAGGATTATTCAAGATTCAGAACTGTGATCATTAGTAAAATTCTGAATCCTTAGGCTGATACTCCACATGATTGAATGTACACGAATTCCAAATGTCCTCACACATAAATGAATCCAGATAATTCCAGCTAAGATCCACAAAAGATTAATTGTCCAAATCTATTTATTTTGATACGAGTAATCAGTACCGATGAGCAGATTCTTCAGAGCTAAAGACAAAGATGATAGTTCTAAATCCGAAGTGGCAAAGGACGTAGACCATCTCGACTTTCAAGTTCGTGACCTATATAAAAAAGGTGTAAATCACATGTCAAACGACAGGTTAAGCGATGCCATACGCAGCTTTGAATTAGCTTTAAGATTAGACCCCAATTATGTGGAAGCATGGATTAAAAAAGGATATGCCCACTTTCATTTGCGAGATTACTCCTTCGCCATTTCCTCTTACGACATGGCACTGAACATAGATCCGGATAATCATGAAGCTTGGAACTTGAAAGGACTAGCGTATTATAAAATGAATAACTATACTAAAGCCATAGAATGTTGTACCAAAGCGTTAGACGCGAATCCTAGTGATGGATTGGTTTGGTATAACTATGCATGCTATCTCACGTTAGATGGTAAGGTAGACGATGGAATGGAAGCCCTAAAAAGAGCAATCGAAATTGACATTTCGCATGCAAAAAAGGCCGTAAGGGATAAAGATTTTGAAAATGCTCGTGCTGAAGAAGGTTTCATGAGGATCATTGAGGTAGTCGTACTTGAATCATTACGACAGGGTTATGACTACGCTGGAAAAATTGTGTGGGCTACAGGCATGGATAAACTGGATGTTGAAGAAGCTATTATGAGACTAAGTATGAAAGGGTTAGTGACAATTAAGCAAAAGAAATCAATAACTGGTAAGGAAGAATACTATGAGCTCTCAAGAGACATATCAGATAAATTGGGAGAAGTTAAAAGGGCGGGATTCCTCAAGCCTAAGGAATATTCTGCACCCATTCAGGAGATAAAGGATATCATAGAAATCCTGGATAAATCCATAGAATTTGTCAAGAATGGGGACATGAGTCAAACTATAGATTCGTTTGAGCAACTAACAAACCCATCTAAACACGGAAATACAATGATTGAACAATTTTTTGATCAACATCGCGATTTGAGACTTTATCAAGCAAGACTTGTAGATAAGGGTCAAGGATATTTAGATTCACACAAATCAGAATTGACTAGTCTGTTAGAAGATATTATCGAAAAGGTAAGAAGTGGTCCTTTATCTAGAACCATTTAGAATCAGATAGATATACATATATTATTTTATTCAGAAAATTACATGTGAAAATGCGTCAAAATTCTAGTCTGTTTTTGATTTAGTTATTTTTGTTATGATTTCCTTAAACGTATCCATATTGGACTCAAGATAATTTGAAACGAAATACATTATTCCATATTTTTCACCCATACGGGATACCAAATTATTCTTTTCCAATACATCAACGTGATGTTGGACTGCCTTGTAATCAAGATCCAAAACTTCAGCCATTCGATTTATGTTGAGTGGTGTATCCTGGAGCAAATTTATTATCTTGATCCTGTTTTCACCCCCCTTTGACCCTGCGAACAAATACCAAAGTAATCGCCTAGCTGTAGGATCCGACATTGACTGTACTCACTCTATTCCATTAATTAAAATTTGAATAAAAGTTCTAAGAGTGCAAACCTGAAACCTAGAATACACATAATATTAATACAAGACAGAGGGTTAATTGAAACATGGAAAAAATTTTCACGGAAGCAAGTGAAAAAGAAATAACGCGAACCATTGCGCAAATGTTCAATGAAACAATGATGGAATATAGCGATTGCGATGTCATAATCATTGGTGCCGGACCTGCTGGATTGATGGCAGGAAGAGAATTATGCAAGAATGGTGTTCAGACTCTAATAATTGAACAGAATAACTACATAGGTGGAGGATTTTGGGTAGGAGGATATATGATGAATCCGGTAACAGTTAGGTATCCAGCAAATAAGATTTGGGATGAGCTAGGAGTTCCTTATAGAAAGATCTCAGATTCATTATTTGCCACTTGGGGACCTCACGCTTGTTCAAAATTAATTGCATCTGCATGCGATGCAGGAGTTAGATTCCTCCAGCTGACCAAATTTGACGACCTTGTTCTGAAAAATAACAAAGTAAGTGGAGTTGTCGTAAACTGGATGCCTGTTTCTGCATTACCAAGAAACATTACCTGTGTGGATCCTGTCGCTCTAGAATCAAAAATAGTAATAGACGCATCTGGTCATGACTCGGTAGCTGTAAAAAGAATGATGGATAGAGGATATGTAAAATGGAAAGGAATGGAACCAATGTCTGTAACTGGAGAAGATGCCGTTGTAGAATATACCGGCGAGGTTTATCCGGGATTGATTGCAGCTGGAATGTCAGCAACTGAAACCCACGGATTACCAAGAATGGGTCCCACGTTTGGATCAATGCTCTTATCTGGCAGAAAAGCAGCCCAAGTTGCCATCAGTAAATTGAAGAAAATTCCAAATCCAGACATAAAAATCAAGTAAGTATCGAGGTGGACTAGGATATACATATGAACCTATCATATGTACATCTATACTCGTCATCCTTGATGACTTCATTTCTTTTGAAAGAAGTTTCCGCCAATTTGCATGAATTATTACCACTCGTAGATCTAGACATAAGACCTTTGACTTTTGATTCGAAGAATTTGCTAGATGGTACTCACAAAGACGGTGCTATAAATCATGCATCATGTACCATTGGTACGGACGGAGGTAATAGTAACCTTGGTGAATCAAAAGATTCATCGAAGTACAGTTGTCCGAAAAGAGCGATTATTGATGGCTTTTACCTTCAGAGAATTTACTCCAGGATAATAGACAAGAAGGAGTCACAATTGAATCATATTCATATTGTATTTGATGATATTTTAGTATGTACCTATGACGAAAACGACAAGAGATATCATGCTAGGCCGATAATTTGTGGCTCGCCAAGCGTAATATCAATTCCAAGTATCATAGAAGGGCCGGCTAAACCTAAAGGATATTATTTCAAACAGATGATGAAGGACTTGCTCTGTATTAGTAGTAAAGAAATAGAAAATGAATTTGCTGGTACTTTTGTTACTTATGATGATCCTCGACTTGTGCAGGTGACCACTGGATATGCTATTCAAGCTATATTTTTTTTTCTCAATAATGGTAACCCTTTCTGTTCGCAGTATCCCTGCAGATTATTCAACTCCCACTGGCAAGAAGAGTTAATCTATACACAGGTAATAAATCCAGTACTATGTAAAGAACATTTGCGACTACTTGCCCAAGATGGTAATTGATTGAACAATAGTATTAGATATTTCAACCATCTTATCAATCTAGTCCCTTTTCGAACATTATTCAAGACAATGCTCTCTTGTTTCCGAACAAATTATTAATGGTTAAATCTTCCATCCACTTAATCACACATGTCAAAAAATGCAAATCAAGATTCTCACGACTCGTTAGAACCAAAGAATCTTTACGATGTTATAATTATTGGATCGGGACCAGCAGGTTACACTGCTGGCGTCTATACCTCCCGTGCGAAGCTCAGAACTCTGATAATTTCAGGTTCGCTTCCAGGGGGTCAACTTATGACTACTAGTGAAGTCGAAAACTATCCAGGTTTTCCTAATGGTATTTTCGGACCCGAGCTAATGATGAATATGAGACAGCAAGCTGAACGATTCGGTACCACAATAATTGATGATGAAGTGTTAGAGGTCAATTTCAAGAAATATCCATTTTTAATATCGACACATTCTGAAAGTTATGAAGGAAGAGCAGTATTACTTTGTACTGGCGCATCCCCTAGAAAATTGGGCATTTCCGGCGAACAAGAATTTGGTGGAAGAGGGGTTTCATATTGTGCTACTTGTGACGGACCATTTTTCAAAGGAGAGGAGATAGCAGTAATAGGTGGAGGCGATACTGCAATTGAAGAGGCAACTTTCCTTACTAAGTTTGGTAAATCAGTCAAGATAATTCATAGAAGAGAATTTCTGAGAGCGAGTAAAATCTTACAAGAAAAGGCGTTTGAAAACTCAAAAATTCAATTCATATGGAATAATGTGGTGACAAAGATAAGCGGGAACAAGAAGATAGAAAACATAGATATTCAGGATATTACAACTGGTAAGAGTCAAAATTTGGCAGTTGGAGGATTATTTGTCGCTATAGGGCATGAACCAAATACTTCAATCTTCAAAGATCAGTTAGAATTAGATGAAAGAGGCTATGTTGTTCTTAAAGAGAATACAAGGACTAGTGTCGAAGGGGTTTTTGCGGCAGGAGACGTTCATGATTATCGATATAGACAAGCCGTTACTGCTGCAGGGTTTGGATGCATGGCTGCACTGGATGTAGAAAAATGGTTAAGTGAAAAAAAATTTCACAAGTAATTATGATTTGATACACAATTCTGGTAACTTGCCTATAGCAGAAACATAGTCGCTTTCAGATACAACGTTTTGTTCTTTGTACAGACTTTTGAACTTTCGACCATCGTCAGCAAAAATGCCGACGAAAACCCCTTTATCGATTTCCTTTGAATACTGTAACATTGAAGACATTACAGAACCTGAAGATGGACCCACGAACAGATCCTCCTTATTTAAAAGGTCTTTAACTGCATTAAAAGAATCCTGATTTGTTGCAGTCATCCATCTGTCCACTACGTTTTCTCTGCGTTTGAAAAGATCCGGCATTGATGATTCTTCAAAGTTTCTCAAACCCTGCAATAAATGGTTCTGTTGTGCTTGGATTGCTACAACCTGCAAATTCCCCTTCTTTTCCTTAAGAAAGGTTCCCGTGCCGGTAATAGTGCCCCCTGTTCCACATCCTGTAAAGAAATGTGTGACCTTTCCATTTGTTTGTTCCCAAATCTCAGGACCAGTACTTTCATAATGTGCTAGGAAGTTAGAATCATTTTCATACTGATTTGGCATATAATATATATCTGATCGTGGTTTTGCAATTGCTGTGGCAAGGGCAATGCTTTGATCAGTTCCCGCTCCAACTCTAGGACAAAGATCATCTGAAGTTTCATGAAGTGTTGCTCCAAGATTCTTTAGTATTCTCTTAGTTTCTTCACTTACTTTCTGTGGAATAACAATTTCAACTTTATAGCCCAAGGAAGATGCAATACCAGTTAATGCGATTCCAGTATTTCCAGACGTAGGTTCTATAATAATACTCTTATCTTTAACAAGTAAGCCTTTTTTCTCAGCGTTCTTGATCATCCAATATGCTGCACGATCTTTGACTGAGCCGAATGGATTGTACCATTCTAACTTTGCATAAAATTTTATATTTTTAGTAGAATATGAAGTAAGTTCGTATAATGGAGTATTGCCAATACGTTGTATTATTTCAGGTCCAATTATAGATGTCATCTAATTCACTTTGCTTTCTTTATCACAAATTCTAGATCGTTATCTTTTTTTTCGATTGATAACAAATTATGACCAGTTTTATCCGCCCACCGTGTAATATCCTCCTCTGATTCAGGATCATCTGCTATAATCTTAAGTTTGTCACCAATACCTAATTTTTCAATCTCAATTTTAGTCCTAAAAACAGGTTCTGGACAATACAATCCTCTAACATCGATAATCTTGGCAAATGATTCTTTAGCTCCATTTTCAGCAGTCATATCTAACCCTAACACCATTAATCAAGGTCTTGTTTATATTAAATGTTTATAGAGGGGATTACCTGCGTTCAATAAGTTTGAGTATCTAAGACTATCTGAATAAATCGAATTCTTTTGATCTGTTAACCTTGGATATGGAAATGTCTCCAGCGATGTAGTTACAGCCTCGGACAATAGCGACAGGAATTCGCGAAGTTTTTCCCATGACAAGTTCTGCTGCAGATGCCAGTTCGTCAGCAATGGCTATCTCGGTAACCTTTAGAATTTTTCCATACATATCAGTTTTTCCGATATAACTTACGATCGGGTCGATCCCTGCAATCCCAATCGCCACATTGATTTGGCCCTTCCTGAATGGCCTACCAAACGTATCAGAGATAATAATACTTATATTGATTTTGGTCCTTGATTTAATATCATTTCTAATCCTTCTAGCAGATTCATCTGGATTATCCGGTAATAAGACTACATGATTGGAAGACATACCCACATTGCTAGCATCTATCCCTGCGTTAGCACAAACGAAACCATGTTTGGTTTCAGTAATAATTATGTCTCGCTCAATTTTGACAATTTCTTTGGATTGTGAAATAATGAGTTCCACCAGTCGAGGATCCTTACCAGTTTTCAATGATATCTTATTAGATTCTTCGGAAGGGATTATGGTTGATAAATCAGCAACCTTGCCTTCTGCCTTTGATACGACTTTGTGTGTTATAACAACCACATCGTTCTCTAGTAGAGTTTCATTTCTTCCTTTAATTGCTTCCATAATAAGATCGGCGATATCATCTCCTTTGCTAATGTCGTTGTCAATCAGAATTGGAATGATTTGTGTACTGGAAAGTTCATGCATATTGGACAATCAAACAAATGAAAAGTGATTTCATAACTGTGTCTCGATAGTTTTGCCGAATTTCTTTTCCAAAAGACTTAACAGGATAGATAGATCCCTGATTTCAATTGTGGCATCGGCTCTTTGTTTAACTACGTCAACCGGACAGAATCCTACAGTATATCCTGCAATATCAAATAATTTTAAGTCATTGGCCCCATCGACCACTACAACAATGTCCTCTTTTTTCATGCCCCATTCCTTAATAATGGATTTTACACCTAGTGATTTATCGGAACTTACGTTAATTATTACACCATCAAGTTTACCGTCCTTGAAGATTAACTCATTTGAGTAAATTTTATCCAAGTATAACTCATCTTTGAGCTTGTCTGTAATAATTGTGAATCCTCCTGAAATCGCAATCATCTTCCACCCAGCTTTCTTAAGCGAATAACAGAGCTTTCTTGCACCAGGCATTATTTCCAAATTATCAGCAATGTATTTTGCATCTTCAAATGAAGTACCTCTTAGTGCATTGACCCTCATCATGAGGCCTTCTTCCCAGTCAATTTCTCCTCTAATTCCCTGTTTTGTTATATCCCAAATTTCCTTTTCCTTCACTGGTCCAAGCTTTTGCGCAAGAACTGGAAGGTACTCTGCATTGAGAAGAACACCTTCAACATCAAAGATTATCAGCATTTTAACTGTTAGTCGAGAGAGTTACGTCACAATATATTAAGTTTATTCAGGTTTGATTTGTATCCCTTATTGTAATCTTATTGAGCACTTTTCAAAACAATTCGTTACTAATTAGCATTAGTTTCATAGGTACATGTACAAGAATAGATGAAGTCTTGCCTGATCAATTACTTAGTCAGGCTGAATGAATCCAGTACCTTATCATCCTGCGAAATAAACTGTCCAGAAAGCATATTGCTACTAATTGTTAATTTGACAAATCCATAATCATTATCGTCTTGGAATTCTACTCCTCCACCATTCCGACTTCCCTTTATGTCATAATGTGATTCTCCACCAGTTCCTGCTTGAATAAATAGAGTTGATTTGTCTGGCAACTTTATACGTTCATAATTATGATTATGTCCATAGATTACCAAATCTACACCATATTTGTCAAAGAGTGGCTGTAGTCTACCTGCCAATTCTTTTTCTTCAGGATGATTTGATGGACTTGTGTATAGTGGATTATGCATTGCTACTATTTTCCATGGTTGTTTTGTATTCTTCAATTCATTTTCCAAGAATTGTGTATTTGACAAATAGGATTCCTCTGTGTTAAGTAGAATAATCCTCGATTGACCTGCGTTAAATGCGAATAACATTGAAGGTTGCTCAAATAATTTAGCATACGAGCTACTGTCATGATTTCCCTGTACCCCCTTAAATGGGATACCTGCATTCTTTAGGGTATCAACAACCGGTTTAAATTCTTCAACAGTACCATACGAATAATCACCAAGTCCAAGTGCCAAGTTTATTTTATTGTTTATCATGACGTCTACAGTTTTTTCCCAGTTATCATTCCGGGCTGAACCCCAATCACCTACTGTGCCTATGATATAGTTTGGGCCTTGACTTGAGACTATACCTAGTGATACTTCCGTTATGCTAGCATAGCTGTTTTGAGTATTTCCGTTGACTGTTATTCTTATGTATCTTGCATTGGTATCAACAATATTGTACTTTTCAAGATTCAGTGTAACACCTGTACTTTTGGAGCTTAGTACATTTGTGAATTCTACTCCATCAGTTGAGGTAGAAATTACAAAATTGTTTTGCCTTTCGTTTCCCTTGAACCAGGCAATACTGACCTCACAAACCTTGTTAACTGTTCCTAAATCCAGTTGTATCCACGATCCCACACCATTATTGGACCACCTAGTATCCAAGTTGTTATCAACAATATTTCTAACATCAAATCCAGTTTGACTAGATGAAGCTTTCGTACTTTGAATGTGGCCATCAACGCATTGAATTTGCGTTTGACTTGATGAAGGTACCAGTGCTCTGATCTCAGCTATACTAGCATAATTGTTTTGAGAATTACCATTGATGGTAATCTTTACGTATCTGGCAAGTTTCTCAGAAAAGACATATTTTTCAAAAGATGATGACGTACCACTACTTATTGTCGATAAGACAGTTTTGTATGATTTTCCATCCTGAGATGTTGATATTACAAAATTATTCTGTCTCTGATTTCCTTTATACCATGCAATATCAAGACTACAAATATTCTTACTTGATCCTAAATCTAGCTCTATGGATGAACCAATTCCATAATTGGACCAAATAGTGTTAAGATTATTATCAATTGCATTTGAAGATGGAAATCCACTTTGACTGGCGGCAGATATCTGAGAGATTTGACTTTTCACACATGACTCAGTAATTGGTTTGTAACCATAAATCCCAAATTCACTGATACTAATCCAATTGCTTTGCGTATTTCCATTAACTTGAACCCTTACAAATCGGCCTGTTGGGGATTGGAGATTATATTTTTGTTCAGTCAAAGACGTACCATCACTTTTACCGGAGAAAGCATTGGTAAATGCTTTACCATCTTTTGAAATAGAAATTACAAATGTATTAACACGTTCATTTCCTCTATGCCAATTAATACCCACACTGCATATTACGTTCTCTTGCCCAAGATCTATTTGTATCCATGACCCAAGGCCCAAATTCGACCACCTCGAATTCAAATTCTGATCAATTGCATGCGCAGGAAGGTTTACTGAATCAGATCCACTTGCAGTAATCCCACTGACTGAAAGCTTTGAACATGTATTAGATGAGGTAAACGGATCAGATTGCCCGAATAGTGGAGAATATTGGACAAGAAAACTTGAAAAAATAAGGAGCAGTAGTGCGACAATGGAAATTCCGTACTTCGAATAAATGCCTCTCCTTGCATAAGAAGCGGGTTTAATTGAATTGAGCACGCTTATTTGATTGGAATACGATATAATTACATATTATTTAATTTTTATTGACCTAGTATTTTGTTTTTTCAATTTCTAGACTATTGGTTCTGTTTAATTGAGAGTAATTAGGCAAAGGTGATCGTAGAAGAATCTGACCTGGTGGATCTTCCAGAGTATTCTTTTCTCGTTTCTTATCTCATGCATTAGCTGGAAAATTGAGATATTCATAGAATAATTTTGAAACTCCTAGCAATTTACCAGTAAGCACTCTCACTGGGCTCGGAGGTAGAATTCGTTTTTTCAATGTGGAGGTATTCTTTGATGCCGTCAAGATTTCTAAATAGACCTTCAGGAGCAAACAACGCTGGAGCTCTAGTAGTAGGCAAATCCACACAACAATCCTCTTCAAATCTTTTTACATGGTATTCAACAAATTCAATATGATTGTCTTCTAGGAGTTCTCTTGCAATTCTTGAATTCTCGGTATCATCGATTAATAGTACTGGTTTGCGAATAGCCATATCCTCATTTACAAATAGATATATTTAATTCCAATTTTTTGCGAGTACAACTCCTGTCTCAGTAAAGAATTTAGAAGATATATGCGGATTTACAATATTGACTGCGATTCTAAACCTGAAATTCCCTTTTGAACTAAAAGATGATCAATTGAAGGCAGTCAGTGCATGGATGGAGAATAATTTTAAGGGCTCAATAATCTATAGTACCGGCACTGGGAAAACGGAAATTGCATTTGAATGTGCCCGCAGACTTGCGGAACTTGGATTGAGAGTAGACTCTGCGAGACCTCAAGAAGGTAGCCATTTAAATGAAAGATTTAGAATCTTATTTCTTGTACCTAGAATTGTTCTTATCGAGCAGAACATCAATCGTTTACTTAGCTATGGCGTGCCAAGGGAAACAATTGGAACATTTTTTGGCGAGCAGAAGGATATTAGAGAGATTACCGTAGGCACATATCAGAGTATTATTAACCATATACAACTTCTAAAGGATTTTGATATGTTAATTCTTGATGAAATTCATCTTCTAACCGACACAGCAAAAGAATTTAGCAAAATATTTGATATTTTAAAGGATTTTCCAACTAAAGCCGTATTGGGTTTAACCGCTACCATAAATGAGAATGATCCAAGATATAATACAATAATTAGAGCATTGCCACCGGTCAAGAAGTACATGATCAAAGATGCGGTCACAGATGGGAGGCTGGCTAAACCACAAGTTATTCCTGTCCCCGTAAGTTTTACGGAGTATGAAAAAAAAATCTATACGGAAACTACCAATAAGATATCATTTCTATCAAGGAAACTCGGGGCGTATGATCCAAAAAAAATTTCAAATCTACTTTTCAAGGGAGGATATAATGCAAACTTAGCAAAACTATGGTTTGCTAACGTGAGAAAAAGAAAGGAACTACTCAGCTCGGCTAGTAACAAGATGTCTTCTGCAGCAAGTATAGTTAGAAGACATCCATCTGAACCCATAATGATATTTAGTGAAACGGTTGATTCAATATTAAAGCTGGAGAGAACATTAGAGGCGTTTGGAATACCGGCTAGATCAATTCACAACAAGGTACCTATTTCTCAAAGGAAAAAAATTTTGGAAGAATGGGGAAAAGGATACTTTCCATTGCTATCTGTTCATACCCTAGAAATAGGATATGACATACCTGATGTCAGAATTGCGGTAATAATTTCAAATAGTTCAAATTTTAATCAAATTGCGCAAAGAATTGGTAGAGTGATAAGAAAAACAACAAAGAAAAACGATGCATTAATTTATGTTATCTACATTAGAGATTCCAAAGACAATGGCACTCTTCGAATGGTAAAGTCTACAATTGATTATTCAGGTAGGGATAACCAGCTAAAGTTGACATCGTTTAAATCCTGACTGGAAGGATTAAAGGTGAAATAATTATGTGACGTTACTGAGAGTGATGTTTCTTTGTCTTCTTTTACTCGTCAGTATTTCGGAAGTTCCACTAGATATAATTTCAATTAATCTTGCTTGTTGATTGTCATTTTTCGGCCTTAACAACCTGCCCAATCTTTGTACAAACTCTCTGCTACTACCAGTCCCACTAACCAAAATACCTAACTGTGCATCTGGAACATCTATTCCTTCATCCAGTACTTTTGAGGTAACAATTGCATTATATCTTCCCTCCTTAAAACCGCAAAGTACGTCCTCTCTTTCCTGCTTAGAAGACTTGTAAGTGATAAATGGAATAAGAAACGCATTTGAAATATCATAAACCAGCTTGTTATGCTGTGTGAATATTATTGTTTTAGTTTTCTTATTTTCAGATAATATATTTCGAATTTCATCCATTTTAGATCTACTATTGAGTGCTATGTCAACAGCTTTGTTTCTTGCAACTAGAGCTTTTCTTGCCAGATTATTCCTAGATGAGATCATTATTAACCGTTTGAATGAGTTATACGAATTCATTTTCAATCCAATTTTTCTCAAACAAGTATAATACAAAGTCATGTTTTCTTTATATTTTTGATATTCTTCTTTTGCCATGAAAGTTTGCTTTCGTTCTATAACATAGTTTGCCAAATAATTTTTCTTAGCCAGCTCATCAGCTGTAATTTGAAAGGCAGTTTTTCCGATTAGATATGGAAAATCTGCGTCCAAGCGATCTTCGCGTACAATTGTAGCAGTCAGGCCAAGTCGATATGGTGCAACGAATGTTTCTGCAATTAGTCTATAAGAAGGCGCGGGCAAATGATGAACTTCGTCAAATACTATAAAAAGGAACTTGTTCCCAATCGACTGAGCCTTAATATATGCTGAATCATATGTCGATACAGTAATTGCTTGAATATTCTCAGTTCCTCCACCAATGTTTCCTATTTCAATATTGAAATTTTTTGAGAGATTCTCGGTCCATTGTTTGATGAGATCAAGTGTAGGTACTACTATCAATGTCGGAGAATTTATCTTTTCAATAATTTTCAGACCAATCACAGTTTTTCCAGCTCCCGTTGGAAGCACTATGGAACCTATTTTTTCTCGATCCCAGCTTTTAATTGCCTCTTTTTGATAATCACGCATCTTTAGCTTAATTTTTGGGAGTTGGCCCAGAGGTAATAGATCCAATACTTGATCGTCATATTCTATGTTTTTAGCTTCAAGATATCTCGTTATTTTCCTATAATTAATTCCGTAGGAAATCAGAGAATTCGTCTTTGAGTCTATTGTCGCGAATGGCAAGCTTTTCAGTCCCTTTATCACTATTGTTCCTCTATGATAACTCAGTGTGACATGACTGGAACTCAATTACATATTCTCCATTTGACTTTCATTTTTAGATATCTACATATGGCTAATCACAGAAAGGTCCCGAATCGTTTCCAGCTTTGAAATTATAGATGTGAATTTGTCTGCATAGTTTGTGATAGAATCAGATCCACATAGCAAAGTCACTACTGAAAACTGCCGTTCTTTGAAATACATCAATTTCTATTTTTATTTCATGACGGGTTTTATTAGACTCATTCATCACACCATCTGTTGAGAAATTAGTCCTGAATTCAACCGCCTTAATATGATCTTTGGTTTTATAATTGCCAGTAGATTTCTCAAAGTTGCTCATTTCGGTCACTTGATCTTGTTGATTTTCCAATTGATCTACTTTCGAGCTCATAGTACAATAGTGTGGAGTATGTATTAATAATAATCAATGGTTAAAACTATTTGTCAAAGGGGTGGAGAATTTGAATTATCCATTCATTGCTTAGAAATAAAACAATGTACGAGTTGACCAATTTTACAAATTTGTCTTCAATTAATCATAATTTGGTACCACATCAAGTAATTTTTAACCCAAATCATAACCCAAAGTACGATAATATTAGCAAGTTTGAATATCAAGGATTGGTACATAGGAAATGGAAATGCCTAACGACTCAATTGAAAAAATTCACGCAGAAGTTATCAGTTGCAAATCCTGTGATTTGTGCAAGAATAGAACTAACGCAGTTCCAGGAGATGGCGATTCTAAAGCGAGTATCATGTTTATCGGCGAAGCTCCCGGAAGAAATGAGGATGAGAAAGGTAAACCATTTGTGGGAATGGCCGGAAAAATCCTTGATGAGACTTTGGCGAAGGTAGGATTAATTCGATCCCGCGTATACATTACCAATGTCGTAAAATGTAGACCTCCTGGCAATAGAGTTCCGACAGATGACGAACGACAAGTTTGCAAAGATTATCTTGAAAGAGAAATTTCGATTGTTTCACCCAAAATTATTTGCATCTTAGGTAGGACGGCGTACCAATCATTGCTTGGAGGTAATTCAATCTTAGGTAATCGTGGAAAATTCATTCAAAAGGACAACAGACTCTATTTTCTTACGGTACATCCTGCAGCTTTAATTTACAACAATAAACTCCGAAAAATTCTAGAACTAGATATGGAAACATTAGCTAGAGAGTATAGGCGATTAGAACTCACATAGCATGTTTTGAAGATGAGTCGAGTTTCGCTTAGGTATTTTCGGCCCTCACTTTT